>NZ_SRLW01000109.1:0-29536 GCF_006518215.1 Myxococcus sp. AB025B | reverse complement strand
GGCGGGGTCGCCGCCGCCGCGCCGCTCGCGGTCGCCACCGGCACCTTGTGGTAGTAGCGCAGGATGGCGCCACGCACGGCCGACAGCGCCGCCACGCGCACGCTGACCTTCAGTCCCGTGGTGAACTCAATCTCCTCCACCGCCGGCACGTTGAGTGGATCACTCATCGCGACGACGAGCTGACGGCGCCCGCCCACGCTCTCCAACGCGATGGGGAACAGGTCGTGCTGCTCGCAGAACCTGGCGCGCAGCATGTGCACCGCCGCCCACTCCGGAGTCACCGCCGCCAGGTCCACCTGCGGCATCCCCAGGGCCTGGCTCAGCGCCCCCGCGAGCGTCGCCTCGGTGATCGCCCCCTGCGCGATGAGTGTGGCTCCCAACCGCTGGCCCGATTTGCGGTGGGCCGAAAGTCCCGCCTCGAGCTGCGCGACGCTGATCGCCCGCTGCTCCAGGAGCAGCTCGCCAATGCGCTTCCTCGCCATGGCGCCGGCATTACCACGCGGCCCCCAGGCGCCCAAGCGCCCGCAGACACAACCGCCCGTTCTTGGGAAGCCCCCGGAAATGGCCCGCATTGCTGCCTGGAGTCCATGCTGGCAAGGGGTACTCCAGCGCAAAATTCCTGTGAGATTTCAGCACTTAACGCCGGGCCCCCTGCCTTGACACCCCAGACAGCCATTCCTAAAGTCGGCACCACCGTTTTCAACATCCATTCCTGCCGCCCAATCACTGGGGCGCACGCCCGGGGGGGCGACAGGTTCTGGAAGGTCCGGAGCGCCGGGCCGAGCCGCCGTGGAGGCAAGACGCGATGAACCTGGGGTTTTTGACGAATCTGGCCGTGCTCGCCAACGCGGGGGGCCCCGAGCGGGGCTTCTTCGAAGAGATTGCCAAGCGCTGGGAGGCCGGTCAGTGGGGTATGTACCCCATCGCCGCGTGTCTCGTGGTGGCGCTGTCCATCATGGTCGAGCGCACCATCGTGCTGTTCGGCAAGGCCTCCATCAACAAGGAAGCCTTCCTGCGCGGCCTCAAGAAGCACATCTACGCGGGTGACCTGGACAAGGCCATCAACTACGTGGCGGGGCAGAAGTCCACGCCGCTGACCAGCGTCATCAAGGCCGGTCTGATGAACGTCCCGAAGGGCCAGGACGAAGTTCAGGCGGCGCTCGACGAGGCCACCCTGCGCGAGACGCCCCGCCTGGAGGCCCGCTCCGGCTACCTCGCGATGCTCGGCAACGCGGCGATGCTCGCCGGTCTGCTCGGCACCGTGTCGGGTCTCATCTCCTGCTTCGAGGCCGTGGCCAACGTGAACCCGGCCGACAAGGCGACCATTCTCGCCAACGGCATCTCCGAGGCCATGAACTGCACGGGCTTCGGGCTGGTGACGGCGATTCCCTGCCTCATCGCCTTCTCCGTGCTGATGGGTCGCACCCAGTCGCTGGTCAACGACATCAACGAGACCAGCGTCTCCGTGCTCAACCTCATCGTGGCGAACAAGGACAAGTTCAAGAACCTGAACGTCCCCGCCGCTCGGGACCACCACGACGACTGAGTCGGGCCTCCCGCTCGGGAACCCGCGACCCGGGCGCGCTGTCCTGTCCCCATGAGTGGGGACGTGCGGCGCGCCCCTTTCAGTCTCTTGCCGCGCCTCACCGCGCGGGGCCTTAGGAGGAGAACGCCATGGCCGGCGGAATGGACACAGGTCAAGGTGGCAAGGGCGGCAAGAAGCCGCTCGATACCGCCATCAACCTGACCGCTTTCATCGATCTGATGGCAGTGACCATCAGCTTCCTCATCATGACGGCCGTCTGGACCCAGATCGGTCGTCTCCAGGTGTCCCAGGCGGGAGGTCCCTCCACGGAGGAGGAGCCGCCCCCGACGGAGACCAAGACGGTTCAGTTGACGCTGCTCATCACCCCGACGGAGCTTCGGCTGTCGGCGGACCAGAGCACGTTCGACCCCATCCCCCTCACCAAGGACGGCAAGGGGAAGACGGACCTGTCCAAGCTGGTGGCGCGCTTCAAGGAGTTGAAGGCGCAGCTGCCGGACCAGACGGCCATCACCCTTCAGCCCGAGGACAAGGTCCGCTACGAGGACCTGGTCCGCATCATCGACGAGTGCATCGGCTCTGGGTTGCCCCAGGTGTCGGTGTCCGCGGCGATGGGCTAGCCGAGCACGGAGCCACACCCAGTCATGGCCATCAAGGTTCCAGGCAAGCGGTACGGCAAGCGCCTCCAGCACTCCAAGGTGTTCGGACACGGCGCGCACGGCAAGCGCAGCGGCTACGCCGACCTGCTCATCACGCCGCTGGTCGACATGTTCGTCATCATCGTGCTCTTCCTCATCGCGAACTTCTCCGCGACGGGCGAGGTGCTGATGATGACCAAGGACATCCAGCTGCCCGAGGCGGTGAACGTCGCCGAGGTGGAGATGCACCCCGTCGTCATGGTCTCCGGCGACCAGGTCAGCGTCTCCGGCACCATCGTCGGACGCGTGGAGGACTTCTCCAAGGACGAGTACCTCAACATCCCCGCGCTGGAGGAGAAGCTGCGGGACATGAAGAAGCAGTTCGAGGACCTGCACGCGATGGCGAACGACGACGCCAACACGTTCAAGGGCGACATCAACATCCAGGCGCACAAGGACGTGGAGTACGCCATCATCAAGCGGGTGATGTTCAGCTGCGCCACGGCGGGCTACAACAACATCAACTTCGCGGTGATGACGGTGGCGCCCTCGGACGGTGGTGCCACCGCGGCGGCCACGCACTAGCGACGCGCATCCTCGAGCGGTCTGCTCGAACGCCCTGGCCCACCGCGGCCGGGGCGTTTTCGTTTTGTCTGGAGACCTCATCCCATGCAGCTTCGTGCCGTCTTCTTCGACCTCGATGGGACCCTGGTGGACTCGCTGGGCGACATCGCCGACGCGATGAACCATGCGCTCGCGCGCCATGGCCTGCCCACGCATCCGGAGGCCGACTACCGCCGCTTCGTCGGCGAGGGGGTGAGGGAGCTGGCGCGGCGGGCGGTGCCCGCGGGCCGCGAGGACCAGGCGGCGCCGGTGCTGGAGACCTATCGGGCGTACTACGACGAGCACCTCTTCGACCGGACCGCGGCCTACCCGGGCATCCCCGGGATGCTGAAGGCGCTCGCCGCGGACGGCGTGGTGATGGGCGTGCTGAGCAACAAGTCGGACAGCTTCGTGAAGCGGCTGGTGGAGCGGCTGTTGCCGGGGCTCCCCTTCGCCCGGGTGTATGGCGAGCGGCCCGGCATCCCGCGCAAGCCGGACCCGACGGCGGTGCTGGGGATGGCGACGGAGCTGGGGGTCGAGGCGGGCGTGTGCGGCTTCGTGGGGGACACGGCGGTGGACATGCTGACGGCGCGCGCGGCGGGGATGTACGGCGTGGGCGTCACGTGGGGCTTCCGCGACGTGGCGGAGCTGCACGCGAATGGCGCTCGCGCGGTGGCGACCACGGCGGAGGAGCTGCTCGCGGCGCTTCGCTCGGTGCGCGGCTGACGTCACGCGTTCAGACGGACCGGGTCCTCCTCGCGGCGCCCGGTGTCTGTCCGTAGCGACGGCGGAAGGCGTTGCCCAGGTGGCCCTGGTTGGCGAAGCCCGCCTCCAGCGCCACGTCCGCGAGCGGCAGCCGGGTGTCCAGCAGGAGGGCGAGCGCGTGTCGCAGCCGCACCTCCTGGAGGTGCTGGTGGATGCCGGTCCCCGTCACCTTGCGGAAGACGCGGCAGGCATGGAATGGGGAGACGCCCGCGCTCGCGGCCAGGGTCTCCACGGAGACCTTGGCGTCGAAGTGGAGCGCGGCCTCGTGCGCGATGGCGTGGGCGATGTCCCGCTCGCGCGGGCTCACGGGGGTGGAGCCTCGCTCGCCGGGGGTGAGGATGAGGCCCAGGGCCTCCTCCACCTGGACGCGCGCCAGGGGCTCACTCCGGGCCACGTCGGACACGAGGGACTGGAGGCGCACATAGGCCTCGGCGCTCACGGCGAGCGTCGATGTGTCCGAGTGCGACCAGCGACGCAGCCACGCTCCTCTCACGGACAGGCAGGCGTCGCCGCCGCCATGGGGATGGCGGATTTCACAGGGCCGCTGGGGACCGAGCCTCAGTCCGACGCCCGGGGACACCACGGCCCGCGTGCGCGAGTCGCGGTACTGGAAGCGCCCGTGCAGCGCGAGGACGAGCCGCTCGCTGTCCACGCCTTCCTCCCGGGGCCGGGGGCTGTCGTGTCCGTCGCAGGTGACGCGGGCGAGCTGGAGGTCCGGCGCGCTGTAGAGGAGCGAGGCGTGCATGCGCGGCATCGTCGTGAACATGGCGCGTCGGCCGAGGCGCGGGCAAGCGGTCCGGTGCGCGTGTGCTCGCGAACAGTGGGAGCAAGGATGTGTAAGACGGCGCCGCCGCTGTTCCCTAGGGTGGTCTCACTTCCACGGGCTACCCCATGACCTACCTGGAGCTTCTCTCGAAGTCCTCGCGCCGCTGCGTCCGTGCCTGGCAATGGACGCGCGAAGACGAGCCCTGCGGCGAATACGCCGAGCTGCACGAGCTCGCTGATGGCTGGGCCCTGGCGGGCTCGGTGGTGCTCTCGCGGGAGGGGACGCCCTTCCTCGCGGAGTACTCCGTGGAGAGTGACTCGCGGTGGCGGACGCGACAGGTCCACGTCGCGCTGCGAGGGGCGGGCGTCTCGCGGACGCTGGACCTCCGCGTGGACGCCGAGCTGCGCTGGTGGCGAGGGGACGAGGAGGTGGTCCAGTTCGCGGGCTGCACGGATGTGGACCTGGCCTTCTCTCCGTCGACGAACACGCTGCCCATCCGCCGGCTGTCGCTGGAGGTGGGGCAGGGCAGCGACGTGGTGGCGGCGTGGGTGCGGATGCCGGACCTGTCGCTGGAGAAGCTGCCCCAGCGCTACACGCGCCTGTCGCCCACGCGCTATCGCTACGAGAGCGGCGGTGGCCGCTTCACCTCGGAAGTGGAGACGGATGAGCTCGGACTGGTGACGCGCTATCCGCCCGCGTGGGTGCGCGTGTCCTCCGCTTCGCGCTGAGTCCATTCCAGACAACGCAGTGCCATTCACAGGGGCGCCGAGCGAATTCGGTGCCTGATGGGAGACGTGCATCATGATGTCGAAGCCCGAGTCACCGCTCTCGCAGCGGGCGCTGGAGCTGCTGCGCGCGGATGGACCCTTGCCCGCGCTGGCGGATTCCCTCGCCTTGTTCGGCCGCTTCATCGGCGCCTGGGACGTGGACGTCGCGTTCTTCGACGCCACCGGGAGACAGACCTACCGCCAGCCCGGCGAGTGGTCCTTCTCGTGGGTCCTGGACGGACGCGTCATCCAGGATGTGCTCATCTATCCGAACCCCGAGGGGCTCGATGCGTCCGCGGGCGCAAGGCGCATCGGCACATCGCTGCGGCACTTCATCCCGGAGCAGGGCATGTGGCGTGTCGTGTGGATGGGCGCCACCGCGGGGTACCTCGTCTCGCTCGTCGGTCGCCCCGTCGGCGATGAAATCCACATCGAGGGGAAGGACATGGACGGCAAGCCGCTGCGCTGGATGTTCACCGCCGTCACCGACGACACGTTCCTCTGGCGGGGCTTCCTGTCGGACGACGGCGGCTCCACCTATCGGCTCACGCAGGAGATGCACGCGCGCCGCCGCGTCCATCGCACCTGAGTCGCAGGGGGCGCCTCACGGCCGGTGGCTTTCGCGGCCCCTCCCCACCCTTTACGATGGGGCCGTGAGGTGCATCGCTTGATGGAGCAGGACCACGTGCCTGGGGTGAGGGGGCTTGCGGGGCATCGTCTCGGGCGCGGGTCCGCGTGGACTGTCGGACGGTGCGTGCTCGTGGTGGTCGGATGCGCCCCGAAGCCACCGTGCACGGAGCTTCGCATCCGGGAGCGGGTGACGTGAGCACCGCGACGAAGACGGAGGGCGCGCGTGCCGAGGCCCTCGAGCAGGGCGCCGCTCCCTCCGACGAAGTGGCGGCCAGCGCGAACGAGCTGGCCGCCGTGCAGGCACCCCTCGGTGAGGCTCCGACAGCAGCGGCTCCCGAGGGTCCACGTCGAAGCGTGGTGGCCGCGGCCCTCTCGAACCTGTGGCCCGTGCTGGGCGTGACGTTCTCCCTCCTCGGCTCGGGGCTGTGGGGCGCGCTCAAGGGCTTCTTCATCTTCGGCTGCGTCGGTCTCGCGCTGGCGCTCGCCTTCGTGCTGGCGCCGCTCTGGCTCGGCAGCGCGCGAGGGCCTCCCTGGCTGGACCTGCTGAGCCTGGTGCTCATGCCGCTGTCGCTCGCGGTGACGGGCGGCTACGCGATGATGCTCCACGGCGGCGCCTCCCGGCTCGGTGAGGAGGCGGAGAAGCGCGGCTGGTTGGGCTACCTCTACGCGGTCATCAAGCCCGCGGCGCGGCAGCTCGCCGGACGCTTGCGGAGCAAGGGAACGCTCAGCCGCCAGGAGCTGCTCCGGGCGGTCAAGCAGTCGGTGGCCGAGCGTGCGGGCGGGCCCTCGTCGCCGTCCACGGTCGCCTCGCGACTGGGCGGGCTGGAGCGCTTCTTCATGGAGCAGTCCTACCGGGTGCTGGGCGCCATCGCCGTGCGCGCGGTGGTCGCCTCGCCGGATGGCGCCACGGCGGTGCGGGAGCTGGAGTCGCTGGCCATCGAGCGGCTGCAGGTCGCGCTCGTGGAGCGGCTGGAGGACCTGTTCCTCGTGCAGCAGGTGCTGGCGCTCGGCGTGGGGCTGCTCGTCGCCGCGATTCCGCTGTGCATCCTGCTGCTGCTGTCCTGACGAAAAGAAACGCGGGTCGGCCGTCCCCCACGACCGACCCGCGCGAGCCCACATCTCACGCCGTTCAGACGACGGTGACGCGGTACTTCTCCTTGTCCTCCGCGCGGTTGTAGGCCGTGGCCGCGGAGATGATGTGGCACACCCAGCCGAGACATCCGCCGGTGCCAATCCAGAAGCCGGGGGTGATGATGAGCCAGAAGACACCGCGCAGGATGTCCCCGTTGTAGATCTGCCCGACGCCTGGGATGAGGAAGGACAACAGGGCTGCGATTCCGGGACGCGACATCGTCTTGGTACCTCCTTGTTCTTCCCTACGCGCGCCGGTCGGAGCCATTGCATCCGGAGGGCAGCCCACCTATCGGCTCCTGGACGCTTGGCTGCCCTGCGCGGCGAGGGGAAGGTGCAATACCGTTCCCAGCCCGCTACCATGGTCCCACTTTGTGAACCCGTCGGGTCGGCGGACGGGCTTTCCGGGGGGACGGTCATCATCGGGCTGCTTCGAGCCAGCGCGCGCGCGCTTCGCGGGCGGCATCTCGTCGAGATGCTGGTCCTGGCCGGCGTGTACCTCGCCGTCGCTCGGCTGGGCCTCTCTTTGGCCACCGTGGGGGGAAATGTCAGCCCCGTGTGGCCCCCCACCGGTGTCGCGCTGGCCGCACTGGTGCTGCGTGGCCCCGTGCTGTGGCCGGGCGTCTTCCTGGGCGCATGTCTGGCGACCCTGTCGACGGGAGCGCCCCCGGCGGTGGTGCTGGGCGTGGCCACGGGCAACACGCTGGCGATGGTGCTCGGCGCGCTCCTGACGCGGCGGCTGCGCATGGACGCGGACCTGTCACGCATCCGCGACGTGGTCGTCCTGTGCGTGGGCGCGGGCGCGGTGTGCACTGGGGTCAGCTCGCTCGTCGGGCCGCTGTGCCTGTTCTGGGGCGGCGTGCTGCCGTGGGAGCAGATGGGCCACGCCGTCTGGGTGTGGTGGGTGGGGGACATGATGGGGGTGCTCGTGGTGGCGCCGCCGCTGCTCGTGCTCAGCCGCCCCGCATGGCCCGCCCGCCTGGGCGAGGCGCTGGCGCTCTCCGGGCTCACGACGGTGCTGGGCGTGGGCATCTTCCTCTTCCGGAACTCGCAGCCGGGGCTCGCGCACGCGGCCAGCTTCCTCTTGTTCCCCATCTCCGCGCTGGCGGCGCTGCGCTTCGGACCGCGCGGCGCGGCGCTGGCGACGCTGGCCATCTCGGCGGTGGCCATCGTTGGCACGGCGCGCGGACAGGGGCCGTTCTCCTCGGGCAACGTGGCGCAGGACCTGCTCGTGCTCCAGCTCTTCATCGTCATCAACGCGGTGACGGGCCAGCTCCTGGCCGCGGCGAGCGAGGAGCGGCGGCGCGCGGTGGAGCGGCTGCAACTGCTCGCCACCACGGTGCGCGGCGTGCACGAGGGCGTCTTCATCGCGGAGGTGGTGGGGCCCGGCCGGCTGCGCACCGTCTTCGCCAACGAGGCGCTGAGCATGCTCCTGGGCCGGCCTCCCGAGGAGATGGTGGACCAGGACCCGTGCCTGCTCTATGGCGACCAGGACCCCCGGCTCACGCAGCGCGTGCACTCGGCGCTCCAGGCGGGCGAGTCCCTCTGCGTCGAGGTGACGGTGCCGCGCAGGGATGGCCGCATCGTGTCCACGGAGGTGCTGCTGTCGCCGGTGCGCGCGACGGGCGGGGACGTGTCCCACTTCGTGGCCACCCATCGCGACATCACCGCGACCAAGGAGCTGCAGGCGCGGCTGGTGGCGGCCGAGCGCGTGGCCGCGGTGGGGACGCTCGCGGCGGGCGTGGGGCATGAAATCAACAACCCGCTGGCCTACCTGGTGCTGAACCTGGAGTCCGCCTCGCGCGCGCTGTCGGAGAGCGGGATGATGGCGATGCGGGACGTGCAGGCCAGCGTGCGCGGCGCGCTGGAGGGCGCCGAGCGCATCCGCCTCATCGTCCGCGACCTCCAGGTGTTCAGCCGTCAGGGGGACCAGGAGCGCTCGCTGGTGGACCTCAACGCGCTGGTGCCTCCGGCGGTGCGCATCATCAGCCATGCGCTGCGCCACCGCGCGCGGCTGGTGGAGGAATTCGGCCCGGTGCCCAAGGTGCTGGGCAGCGAGGCGCGGCTGGGGCAGGTGCTGCTCAACCTGCTGGTCAACGCGATGCAGGCGGTGCCCGAGGGCAACCCGAGCCTCCACGAGGTGCGCGTGCGCACCAGCACGGACGTCACGGGCCGGGCCCGCGTGGACGTGGTGGACACGGGCGTGGGCATCGCCCCGCAGGTGATGTCGCGCATCTTCGAGCCCTTCTTCACCACCAAGCCCTCGGGAGAGGGGACCGGGCTGGGGCTCGCCATCTGCCAGCAGATCGTCCGCACGCACGGGGGCGACCTGGAGGTGCGCAGCGAGGAGGGCAAGGGCAGCGTCTTCACCATGTACCTGCCGGCGGCGCCGGTGCAGGTGGAGGTGCCGCCGCGCCCGGTGTCCCGGAACAAGGTGCCTGTGCCGTCGACGGGAAGGCGGGGACGGGTGCTGGTGGTGGACGACGAGCCCCGGCTGGCGCAGTCCATGCGGCTGCTGCTGGAGCCCTACCACGACGTCGTCACGGCCGCGCGGGGGCAGGATGCGCTCGCGCTGGTGGCGGCGGGCAACCGCTTCGACGTCATCCTGTGTGATTTGCAGATGCCGGAGATCGACGGCGCGGCGCTCTTCCGGCGGCTGGGGGTCATGGCGCCGGAGCTGATTGAGCGCGTGGTGTTCATCTCCGGCGGGGCCTACACCGCGGAGACGCGCAACTTCATCGAGACGGTGCAGAACCTGGTGCTGGAGAAGCCCGTGCGGCCCGAGGTGCTGATGGCGTCGGTGGACGCCGCGCTGGATGCGCTCGACTCGCGAGACGAGGACGAGCGCGAGCCGGTGGTGGCCCGCGCGGGCGGCGCGCGTCACTGAGGACGGCGCCACCCGGCGGAGTGTGTCACGGCTGACGGGTGCTGATGCGCTGCTGGAAGAGCCAGGTCCAGAGCGCCGGGGCCGTGAAGGCGTTCTGTCACACCGTGTTGGAGTGCCCCACGCCCGCGTAGACAGTTGTGGCGTGCATGGCGCTGGTGGTGCCTCCGCACTGCGTCTCCAGCTTCGTCTTGAGCGTGGTGGACTGGGACGCGGGCCCCATGGAGTCCGAGCCGCCGTGGAAGGGCCAGATGGGCAGCGTGCGCAGGTTGCAGATGCTGGCCGTGTTGGCGGGATGCCCGGTGACGGCGAGGGGGACGAAGGCCGCGACGCGGTCCGTGTAGATGGGGAGCCCGGTGGACTCGTAGAGGACGTTTGCGCCGCCGCTGAAGCCCGCGAAGTAGACGCGGTCCGCGTCGACCAGGAGGTCGTGCTTCAGCTCGCCAAGCAGCGCCATCAGGCTGCTGACGTTGAAGATGGCACCGAATCCCGCGCGGTAGGTGGCGTCGCGCAGGTTCCAGGCGAGCCCTTCCGCGTTGGTGTTCACCGCCTGGTGGTCGTCGGTCAGCATCACGCCGCCGGTACCCGGGAGCGAGAAGACGATGGGCCAGCGAGCGTTGCGGTCCGTGTTGTATCCGGCGGGGAGGAAGCGCGCGTAGGAGTAGCGGGCGTCCTGCACGGCGATCTGCTCACCGGCCATGCACGTCGGCGGACCGGTGGTGGGCGTGGTGGGATGGCCCATCACGCGCAGCTCGCGCACGTGGGTGTTGCTGGGGCCCAGGCCGGTGGCCGGGGCTCTGTATTCGAGCCACAGGAGGCGGACCTTGGAGGCGACCACGGGCGTGGTGAAGGTCACCGTCTTCACGGTCGTCGTTTTGGGGTTGTTGCGCACGGAGCCGCCGGGGATGGGCTTCCAGCAGCCATCGTCCCACGCCAGCAGGTCGAAGTTGACGAGGGCCTCCGGGGAGTCGACGTAGAAGGACGAGTGCAGCTCCACGCCGTGGATGAGGAAGCTGCCCTGGGGGTCGATGTCCAGGTGCGTGCCCCGCTGGGTCGTCCAGCCGGACTTCCAGAAAGGAGGAAGACGTAGGGGTCCGTCTGGTATTGCGACGCCGTCGCCGGCTTGTCTGACCAGCGTCTCCAGTGACGCCGACCGCGAGGACTCCTCGATGGGCGCCTGGGGCGTCGGGTCGCAACCGCTCAGCGCCAGGGTGCCGACACAGCTCCCCAGCAGGATGAAGGACTTGTTCAAGCCGGAATCTCCCGGACAGAACTGCAAAGTGAGTTCTGGTCCAGGAGTGCACTCCTGGTGCACGGGAATTCGTGATGCTGAAGTTTCAAAGATACAGAAACATGTGGATGTCGCTGGCTATCCCCCGGCCCAGGCGATGCGGATGAGGTCCTCCGAGGCGCTGGACCCCTACGGCTTCAGCCCCGCGTAGACGGCGTCACGCACGGCGCCGGGGAACGCGCCCGACATGCCCTCGAACGCGGTGTTGGTCAGCGTCACCACGGTGACGCCGCTGCGCGGGTCCACGAACCAGTTGTGTCCGTACGCGCCGCCCCACTGCCACGTGCCTTGCGCCTGCTCACCCTGCGCCAGCTCCGCGTCCGCCAGCACCGCGGAGATGAGCCCCCAGCCCCAGCCCGGTCCCTGCGTCTGCGACTCCGGCCCCACGTGCACCGCGCCGAGCTTGTCCACGGTGGCCTTCTTCAGCACCGGCGCGCCGCCCTTGCGCAGCGCCTCCAGGAACTTCACGTAGTCCGCCGCCGTCCCCACCATGCCCGCGCCGCCCGAGGCGTACGCCTCCGCGCTCAGCGCCCGTCCCGGTGAGAAGCGGACCTTTCCGCCCCAGAGCGGCACGTCCTGCGTCCTGCCCATGCGCGTCGGCGTGGGCTTGCCGTCCGCGTACGCCGCCACCAGCCGCGAGGCATCGCCCGCGCGGAAGGACGTGTCCTTCAAACCCAGGGGCTTCGTGACGAGCTTCGCCACGGCCTCCGGCAGCGGCGCCCCCGCGGCGCGAGAGACCACCGCGCCGAGCACGTCCGTCGACAGCGAGTAGTTCCAGCGCTGCCCCGGCTCGGAAGACAGCGGCACCGTCGCGAGCCTGCGCAGGTTCTCCTCCAGCGTCAGCCCCGGCACCTCGTCCAGCCCGTCGGAGACGCCCGCCTTCCCGTGGGCGGCCTCGTTCTGCGGCTGGAAGCCGTACGTCAGCCCCGAGGTGTGCGTCAGCAGGTGCTTCACCGTGATGACCGGCTCGCGGCCGTCCGAGAGCTTCGGCCGGAAGTCAGGCAGCCACTTCGTGACGGGGTCCTCCAGCGACAGCTTGCCCTGGTCCACCAGCGCCAGCGCTGCCACCGAGACGAGCGGCTTCGTCATGGATGCCAGCCGGAACACGTTGTCCTCGCGCATGGGGTGCTTCGCCTCCCGGTCGGCGAAGCCCGCGGCGCGGCGATAGAGGACCTTTCCATCGCGGAGCACGGTGACCACCGTGCCGACGATGCGCTGCTCGGCCAGGGCCTGGTCGATGACCGCGTCCAGGTCGCGGGCCACGGCGGCCGGGCCGGAGGTCTGGGGGGCCGCGGTGGGCGGAGGAGGGGACGCGGGAGCAGCGGAGGACACACCGAGGCTGGCAGCCACCAGCAGGCTGGCGATGGCGGGATTCATGGGTCGGGACTCCTTTTTATGTAGCGGGTGTTATTTAAATAGGAGCCGCCTCCCGCGATTTCAATAGTGAGCGTTATGAAAAAGGACCTGTCCCCCCGACCCCGAGGTCGGCCCCGGGAGTTCGACGAGACGAAGGCCGTGGACCGGGCGCTGGAGGTGTTCTGGCGGCTGGGCTACGAGGGCGCGTCCGTGGCGCAGCTCACCCAGGCCATGGGGCTCACCGCGCCCAGCCTCTACGCCGCGTTCGGCTCCAAGGAGGGCCTGTACCGGCGGGTGCTGGAGCGCTACCAGCAGGGCCCGGGCGCCTACACCTGGAGCGTGTTCACCGAGGAGCCCACCGTGCGAGCCGCCGTCGAGCGACTGCTGCGCGAGACGGCCCACCACTTCACGCGCCGCAAGCAGCCTCCTGGCTGCATGATTTCCACGGCGCTCCTGCGCTGCGCGGAGGAGCACCAGCCGGTGGCGGACTTCGTCGCGAGCCTGCGCACCCGCGCGGTGGACGTGTTCCGCGAGCACATCCAGCGCGCCATCACCAAGGGGGAGCTGCCCGCGGGCACGGACGCGGAGGCCATGGCCCGCTACCACGGCGCCATCATCCAGGGCATGTCCGTGCAGGCCCAGGACGGCGCGAGCGAGGCGGAACTGCTCGGGCTGGTGGAGGTGGCGATGCGGGCCTGGAGCCCTCCGGCCAGCCGGCCTCGCGCGCGCTGACCCGGGGGAACACCGTCCTCCCAGGCCGGAAAGTCCCTGCGAATCCGGCCGGTTGCGCCGCTCCAGGCTCCGCCGCTCCCGCGCCGCGCGGGTTTGCGGTGCGACGGGCGTCCGGGAGGCTTATCAACACGGGTAAGGATGCCCGACATGACCGCCCAAGAACGCGTCGAGACCGCCGCCGCCCGCGCGCTGAAGGTGTTTCCGCTGCCGTCGGCGGTGCTCTTCCCCCACACCCTCATCCCCCTGCACATCTTCGAGCCGCGCTACCGGGACATGGTGCGTGACGCGCTCGCGGGGGACCGCGTGGTCGCGCTGGCCCAGCTGGAGGCAGGCTGGGAGGGCAACTACGAGGGCCGTCCCCCCATGCAGCCCATCATGTGCGCGGGCGTCATCGCCTGGGACGAGCAGGTGGAGGAGGGCCGCTACAACATCCTCCTGCAGGGCGTCAGCCGCATCCGGATGATCTCCGAGCTGTCGGGCGACAAGTCCTACCGCGAGGTGCGCGCGCAGGTGCTCGCGGACCACCCCTACCAGGGGCCCGAGGAGGAGCGGCTGCGGCAGGCCGTGTTCGAGCTGGCCGGGCGCGTGCCTCCCACCTTCGCGGAGAGCCTGCTGCCGGTGGCGGCGCGCGCGGGCGGAGGGATGCTCGCGGACGTGGTGGCCTCGGCCATCATCCCGGAGGCCGAGCGGCGCCAGCAGCTGCTCGTGGAGCTGGACGTGAAGCGCCGGCTGGAGGCGGTGCTCGCGGACGTGGGCGAGCTCATCGCCCGGCTCCAGCCCGTGCGGCCCTCCGGCCCACTGAACTGAAGCACCCCGGGCCCCTCCTCGCGGGGCTTGCCTTGCGCGTCGCTCCAGGCATTGCTGGGCCCCTCGTCGGGAACGAAAGGGGAGTGGGGAACCATGCGGCTCGTGAAAGTCGGCATCGCCAGCGTCAACACCGTCGTCGGAGCCTTCGTCCGCAACACGGACCGGGCCCTGGCACTGGCGAAGCGGATGGCCGAGGACGGCGTCACCGTGGGCGTCTTCCAGGAGCAGCTCATCGCCGGCTACCCGGCCGAGGACATGGTGCAGTGGCAGGGCTTCATCGACCGGCAGTGGCCGGAGCTGGAGCGCTTCGCGAACCAGACGGCGTCGCTGCCCACGGTGTTCCTGGTGGGCGTGGGCGTGGCGCCGCAGGGCCAGCGGCTCAACTGCGCCGCGGTGGTGGCCGGAGGGCGCGTGCTGGGCCTGGTGCCCAAGGAGAAGCTGCCCACGTACAGCGTCTTCTATGAGGCGCGCACGTTCGGCCGCGGCCAGCCGGGCATGGCGGAGGTGTACCGGGGCGTGCCCCTGGGCGACTACCTGTTCCAGTTCGACTTCGGCCTCATCGCGCCGGAGGTCTGCGAGGACATCTGGAGCGCGGATGGCCCCATGCGCCGGCGCACGTACTCGGGCGCGGAGCTGGTCATCAACCTGTCCGCGTCCCCGTTCCGGCTGGGCTTCGTGGAGACGCGCCGCGAGCTCATCGCCACGCGCGCCGCGGACCACCAGTGCACCATCGCCTACTGCAACGCGGTGGGCAGCAACGACGGGCTCATCTTCGACGGCGGCGGCTTCCTCAACCAGAACGGTCGCCACGTCATGGAGACGCCGCGCTTCCAGGAGGGCTACGCGGCGGCCGTCGTCGACCTGGACCGCACCCTGCGCCTGAGGGGCGAGGCCACCACCTGGCGCGTGGACCGCGAGTCGTGGCTGTCCTCCGGTGGCAAGAGCGTGCCGGTGCTCGACTGCACGAAGACGGTGGCCACGCGGCGCGAGGCGCTCACCTACCCGGTGCCGCCGCACAGGAGCTTCTTCCTGCCCGCCCCCGACAAGCGCCGCCCCGCGCGCGAGGCCTTGTGCGAGGACATCCTGGACGCGCTCGCGCTGGGCGTGGGCGACTACTTCGAGAAGACGCGCGCCTTCAAGGTGCTGGGCATCGCGCTGTCGGGCGGCCGTGACTCGCTGCTCACGCTGCTCATCGCCCACCGCTACGCGAAGCGCGCGCGGCCGGACAACCCCGGCTCGCTCATCCAGGCGTTCTACATGCCCAGCCGCTTCTCCAGCGACTCCACGCGCGAGGCGGCGGAGACGATTGCGCGCGAGCTGGGCGTGGCCTTCCAGGTCGTCTCCATCGACGAGGCCTTCGAGCGCGAGCGCGCCGTGGCGGAGACGATGCTGGGCGGCGCCCCCGTCACCGCCATCACCGAGCAGAACATCCAGGCCCGCCTGCGCGCCCAGCGCATGTGGAACTGGAGCAACTCCTGCGGCGGCCTGTTCCTGCAGACGGGCAACATGAGCGAGAAGTCGGTGGGCTACACCACCATCGGCGGAGACCTGATGGGCGCGCTCGCCGTCATCTCCAACGTGCCCAAGACGGTGGTGATGTACCTCCTGGACTACCTCCAGGAGACCACCGGCTACGAGGGCATCCGCAAGGTGCTCGCCAAGCCCGCGGGGCCGGAGCTGGCGCACAACCAGGTGGGCGAGGAGGAGCTGATGCCCTTCCCCATCCTGGACGCGTGCTTCTACCTGTTCGCCGCGGAGAAGCTCACGCCCGCGGAGATGCTCCAGGCGCTCACGGCCATGTTCCCGGAGGTGGACGCGACGCGGCTGGCGGGCCACGTGGACAAGTTCGTGCGGCTGTTCAACCAGTCCATCTACAAGTGGGTCCAGTCCCCGCTGTCGCTGCACATCGGCAACCTGGACCTGGACCGCGAGCGCGCGCTGCAACTGCCCGTCGTCACCGGCTCCGAGTGGCTGCGCGCGAAGTGAGCCACTGAACACGCCACCGTGTTGCCCGTTCCCCACGTCCGCCCGCTTGCTGGGCGTGGGGGCGCGCTGGGGTGATCTCCACCCTTGTGCTCCTTGCCGGATGTCGCCCCGGAAACAACCTTCATGTCAGCCACTCGACGACGGAGGGTTGGATGAAAGCGAAGATTCTGGCTGGCGCCATCGGGGCGCTCATGTACGGCACCTCGGCCTTGGCTTCGGATGGCGATTGCCCGCCGCCCCAGGCGAGCACGGAGCGCCAGGGGCAAGGCGTGTTGTTGGCCCAGTCGCAGGACACCTCTTCGGGCGACTCGGACGTGCTCCAGGAAGAGGACATCATCATCGAGACCGAGCCGGTGCCCGACGCCATGGGCATGGACGACGACTCGGGCATCGGTGGCAGTGGAACGAGCGGGCAGGATGACTCCTCCAGTGGGAGCAGCCAGGCCCTCCCGCCCGCACAGGGCGAGCTGCGCCTGAACATGCCACTTCGCTGCGAGCCCGTGGACTCGCAGGAGCAGGGCACGGGTGGCAGCGGCTTCGACAGCCAGCAGCAGGGCATCCAGAGCGTGCCAGCTCCGGCCCCCGCTCCGTCCGCGCCGCAGCCTCGTCCCGAGGCGGGGGCACCGGTGGAGCCGCAGTCGGAGTCCTATCCGGCGCCCGAGCAGGACGCCTTCGGTGGGAGCGGCGTCGCGGCGCCTCCTCCGGCGGACTATCGGCCCTCGGCGGAATCGGCCGAGCCCATCGAGCCGCTCGAGGTGAAGAAGAAGGACAAGCACGACATGAGAGGGCTGAGCCTGCTGCTCAACGGCGGTGTGGAGGGCTACACCGGCGCGCTGGCTCCGCAGCTCAACCCGGGCCCCACGGCGGGTGTGACAGCCGCCATCCGGCCCTCGAAGGTGTTCGGCATCGAGCTGGGCTACACCGGCGCGCTCAACAACATCGACTCCAAGCGCGGCGAGGTGGACACGGACGGTCCGGACCTGGTGCGCAACGGCGGTCAGGCGGTGGCGACGCTCGGCCTGTTCCCCACCGCGTGGCAGCCGTACGTGCTGGGCGGCATCGGCATCAGCGACTACAACTTCCGAGGCGGCCAGTCGCTGGGCTACAAGGATGACACCGTGGGCAACGTGCCGGCCGGCGTGGGGCTGCGAGGCCACGTGGGCAACTTCACCGTGGACGCGCGCGCCAACTACAACTTCCTCTTCGACAAGGACTTCGCTCCGGGCATCGACTCCGGTGGCGGTGACTTCGACGGGGGCGGCAGCTACCAGGGCACCGTCAGCGTGGGTGGTACCTTCTGAGTGGTGGTCCTGACGCCTTCACACAGGGCGTGGTCAGTGGCGCGGTGCCCGGTAGCCAACGGGCCCGCGCCGCTGTGTTTTCAGGTGCGGCGCGCGGGGCCCTCGCGGGTTAAGGTGAAACCTTCCACTGCAACAGGAGAGGGAATGAGCCTGAAGGTCGAGGATTCGAAGGTGGGCACCGGGACGGAGGCCACCGCCGGCAAGTCGGTCACCGTGCACTACGTGGGGACGCTGACGGACGGCAAGAAGTTCGACAGCAGCCGGGACCGGGGCCAGGGCTTCACGTTCCGTCTCGGCGCGGGTCAGGTCATCCAGGGGTGGGACCAGGGCGTCGCGGGCATGAAGGTGGGCGGCGTGCGCAAGCTCACCATCCCCCCGGAGCTGGGCTACGGCTCGCGCGGCGCGGGCGGCGTCATCCCGCCCAACGCCACCCTGGTGTTCGAGGTGGAGCTGCTGGACGTCCGCTGAAGTCATGCCCCGCTGACGGCGGGGAGAAACGAGGGCCGTCATGGCGACGGTGGAAATCACCAAGGACAACTTCAAGGAAACCGTCGGCAAGGACGGTATCGTCATCCTGGACTGGTGGGCGTCGTGGTGCGGCCCGTGCCGTCTCTTCGCGCCCACCTTCGAGACGTCGTCCGGCA
Organism: Myxococcus sp. AB025B; assembly: GCF_006518215.1. NCBI lineage: Bacteria > Pseudomonadati > Myxococcota > Myxococcia > Myxococcales > Myxococcaceae > Myxococcus > Myxococcus sp. AB025B. The sequence continues at coordinate 11,692 of NZ_SRLW01000109.1, read as the reverse complement.
AGCACCCGGACATCGTCTTCGGGAAGATAGACACGGAGGCGCAGCCGGAGCTCTCCGGGGCCTTTGAAATCCGCTCCATTCCCACCCTCATGGTGTTCCGTGACGGCATCCTCCTGTTCGAGCAGGCGGGCGCGCTGCCGGCCGCCGCGCTGGAGGACCTGGTCCGTCAGGTGCGGGGCCTGGACATGGCGCAGGTGAAGAAGGAAATCGAGGAGCGCCGGGGCAAGGAAGCGCCCAAGGCCTGAGCGGCCTGGCTTCGCGCGAGCGGATGGAGGTCCGTCCGCTCGCGTGAGGCGTGGCGGCTCACCAGTGGATGAGCAGGGAGAAGTCCTTGTAGGGCGGCTCGCCCGACTCCAGCTCGACGCGGAAGCGGCGCTCGGGGTTGGTCTGCAAGAGGCCGCTGCGGACCAGTCCGCTGCACCATGCGGGGCCGAAGAACTCGTCCTTGAAGCTCAGCCGCGCGGTGGTGTCGGAGACGCGCTCGTACTCGCGCTCGCCGAAGGTGCTGGTGGCGCCCGCCAGGCCCGAGCCCACGGACAGGCCGCGGTGCGGGTCCTCGCCGGTGATGGCCATGACCATCTCACCCACGGGAGCGGAGAAGACGTGGGAGGCGGCGGTGAAGGACAGCTGCTCCACCGCGACCGCGTAGTCCTCACCCAGCTTCTGTCCCACGGACAGGGCGCCCTCGTGCAGCAGCGCCAGGTAGTCGCTGGCGGGCCGGTGGGTGGGCGCGCCGCGCGCGGGGACGGTGGGGATGGGCGCCTGGGCGGCGATGGCGAGCGACTGGCCCATCCTCCTGGCGATGCTCTCCCTGAGACAGTGGACGAACAGGTCGAGCACCAGGTGTTCGGGACGGCAGAGAGCCATGCGGGCTTGCAGGTGCGCGGGAGAGTCCATGTCACTTTCCTAGCGGCGCGCGGTGGGACAAGTCCAGGGGGGCGGGCTCGTCCGCGGGTCGCTCCGTCATTTGGCGACCGTGCAAACCCCTCCGCCGTTGAGGTGGGCCTGGTCGACGATGCTCTGGGTGACGAATTGCTGCAGCGTGCGCACATCGTGCGCGCCGGGCAGATACACCACGGGTTGACCCGCCGCGTCGCGCAGCTCGCCGCCGTCCCGACCTCGCAGGTCGGTGAGCAATTGGGAGGCGAGCCCCTCCGGAGTGATGAGGTTGCCCTCGGTCGCCGTCGCGGCGATGGCGTCGAAGCGCAGCTGCACGCCCCGGTGGGTCCCGAGCCTGTCGTAGAACATGTGTTCGGCGTGGATGGTGACCTCCACGTCCGCGCGTGAGCCCTCGGGGACGATGATGCCCTGGGTGCCGTCCACCCCGTTGATGCAGTCCACCATGCGCGCGTCGACGGGGAAGCCCATCCGGAACTCGAACACACCCACACCGGACTTCACCGCGCGCCCCTCCACCCAGTAGCTGAAGCCGCGCTCGCGCATCATCCGCAGGTCGTCGGCGGAGACCTGTCCGTCCGCCAGTTCGGTGCCGTCGTGGGGAGGGCTGACCCGGAAGCCCACGTCCCAGCGGCCGGCGGGAAGGCCCGAAAGCTCCGTGAGCGGGATGTCTCCCTTCTGCACGTCGACCAGCACGTGGCGCGGGCTGTCGCGCACCTCGCCAGAAGCGGACGTCAGGCGCACCTCGCCCAGGGACACCAGGTACTTGGTGAACTGCACGGACCAGCCATCCTGGAAGAGGGTGTCCGGCAGGCCGCGCTGGGTGCCGTCCCCGCCGCTCATCGTCACGCGCACGTCTCCGGTGGCCACGTTGTCGCAGCCCGCGAACAGCAGGGTGGCGAGCACGCAGAGCAGGAGACCTCTCGGGTTCGTTTTCATGTTCCAGGGATGTATATGTAACCAAGTTGCGATTCAAGCGGGCTCGTTGTATCTGCGAGCGGTCGACGTTCCAGGTGGCGGGTGCCGCCGGTTCCAGGAGTGAGGGCCTCGCCGTGTGGATTGCGATGCTGGTGATGTGTGCGATGGGGGCACTGGAGGAGGTGCCCATCACACCGCCGGTTCCGGTGGAGGCGGCGCCGCCGTCGATGCCCGTGGATGCGCCGGTGCTGGAGCGGCCGGCGACGGTGGTGTTGCGGCTGACCATCGACGAGGCGGGGGAGGTGTCGCGCGCGGAGGTGCAGGCCTCGGCGGGGCCGGTGTTCGACCGGGCGGCGATGGAGGCGGCGGTGCGGTGGCGCTTCCAGCCGGCGCGACGGGGGGAGGCGCCGCTCGAGGTGCGGGTGGATGTGCCGGTGCACTTCGTCCCGGAGTCGGCGGGCGGCGCGGGGGCGCACCATCATGGTGAGGCGGTGGCCGCCACGGCGGTGCCGGCGCGAAGCGGTGATTTGACGGGCGCTCCGACCACGTCGGCTGCTTCGACGGCTGGCGCAGAAGCGCCGAGCGAAGCGCCCGGTTCCGCGATGGAGTCCCGCTCTTCGCGGGATGCTTCGGCGCGAGGCGCGGCGGCTGGCTCAGAATCGTCGAGCGATGCGCCCGGTTCTGCGGCGGAGTCCGGCTCGTTGCGGAAGGCTTCGGCCCAAGGCTCGGCGGCTGGCGCTGAGTTGCCAGGCGAAGCGCCCGGTTCCGCCACGGCGTCACGCCCGGCACGGGGCGCTTCCGCCCTGGGCTTGGCGGCTGGTGGCGCATCGTCAGGCGAGGCGACGAGCCCCGCGTCATCGACGCAAGCAGGCTCCGCGCAGGGCGCTTCGACCCCGGACGACGCAGAGAGTTCGGATTCGTTACGGGAGCAGGGCGCCACGACGGAGACGAAGTCCTCCGAGCGGGTCCTCTCCACCACCGTCCGCGATGTCGCCGCGGCGCCTCCGCCCGTCGCGGTGGGTGACTTCCACATCGAGGTGGGACAGCTCGCGGACGTGCCGCGCAACTCCGCCTCCGACCTGATGCTGCTCGCGCCCGGCGTGATGCTCGCGAACCACGGTGGCGAGGGCCACGCGGAGACGGTGTTCATCCGAGGCTTCGACGCGGGCGAGGGCAAGGACGTGGAGATGCGCCTCAACGGCGTCCCCCTCAATGAGGTCTCCCACGCGCACGGCCACGGCTACGCGGATACGTACTTCATCATCCCGGAACTGGTGGACGCGCTGCGCGTCACCGAGGGCCCTTACGACGCGTCCCAGGGAGACTTCGGCGTGGCGGGCACGGTCGAGTACCAGCTCGGACTGAAGCGCCGGGGGCTCACCACGTCGGTCAGCTACGGCAGCTTCGCCTCGCGCCGGCTCGCGCTGGTGTGGGGGCCGCCCGAGTCCAGCGAGGCCACCTTCGTGGGACTGCTCCTGCGCCAGGGCGACGGCTTCGGGCCGAATCGCTCGTTCGCCAACGCGAGCGCCATGGCGCAGGTGGAGCTGCTCCTCGGTGATGACACCCGGCTGCGGCTGCTCGGCACGAGCTATGGCGCGCGCTTCGCCTCCGCGGGTGTGGTGCGCGAGACGGACGTGGTGGACTCGCGGCTGCCCTGCGCGCCGGACGCGGACTCACAGTTCTTCTGCTTCTACGACGAGAACCAGGGCGGCGCGAGCCAGCGCCACATCGTCTCCGCCGAGCTCCAGTCTCGGCTGAAGCGCGGCGGCCGGCTGGTGCAGCAGGGGTACGTGGTGCTGCGCCAGACGCGCATCCGCGACAACTTCACCGGCTTCATGCAGGACACCCCGCCCGTTGGTCAGTCCCAGCGAGGCGACACGGCGGAGGGCTTCTATCGCGGCAACACGCTGGGCCTGCGCGGTCGGTACATCCCGGGGCTCACGTTGCTGGGGGAGGCGCGTCCGCTGGAGCTGGGCTACGTGGCCCGCTACGACGACGTGCGCACGCGCTCACGGCGACTGCGGGACAGCGGCGGCGCGCCCTACGCCACGCTCTACGACAACCAGGTGCGCACCACGAACCTGGGGGGCTACGCGTCCCTGCGCGTCTCGCCTCGTCCCTGGCTCACGCTGCGCGCGGGCCTGCGGCTGGACACGTTCCTGTTCGGCGTGGAGGACCTGAACCGTCCCGCGGTGGACCGGGACGGGCCCCGGCTCACGGATGAGTCCGTGGATGCCTATGGCTTCTTCGCCAGCCCCAGGGCCAGCGCGGAGGTGAAGCTGTCCCCCCGGCTCACCTGGATGACGAGCGCGGGGCTCGGCGCGCGCTCCAGTGACGCGGCCGCGCTGTCCGACGCGGAGCTGGCGCCATATGCGCGGGTGGCCTCGGGAGAGACGGGGCTCGGCTGGCGGCTGGAGGGCGAGGGGCGTCCGTACACGCTGGAGGCGCGCGGTGCCGTCTTCGCGACCCGTGTGTCGCAGGACTTCGTCTTCGACGAGCGATTGGGCCGCAACCAGCCCATCGGCGCGTCGCAGCGCCTGGGCGCCTTCGCCACGGGCCGCTTCGTGTGGAGCGAGTGGATGGACGTGCAGGCCTCCATCGCCTGGGCGCGCGCCACGCTGCCCACGCCCGGCGCGTCCGCGTGGAAGCTGTGGGATGGCGCGGTGATGCCGTACATCCCGGCGCTGCTGGGTCGACTGGATGCGTCGGTGCGCGGCGACGTCACGCTGGCGGGTGAGCGCGTGGGCTGGAACGTGGCGTTGGGGCACAGCGCGGTGGGGCCTCGGCCGCTCCCGCTCGACCGCTACAGCGCGCCCGTCTTCCTCTTCGACGTGGCCACGCGCGCGCGCTGGAGCTGGGTGGAGTTCGGCGTGTCCGTGGAGAACGCGCTCGACACGCGCTGGCGTGAGACGGAGCTCAACTACGTCTCCAACTTCCGTGGCGCGGATGCGCCCGCCTCGCTGCTCGCCACGCGGCACTTCACCGCGGGGCCTCCGCGCACCTTCCGCGGCACCCTCACGCTGTACCTGGACTTCGAGGAGGACTCTCCATGAGCTCGCCCGTGTTTCCTCGCGGCATGTCCCGCCGTGCCTTCACCCTGGGCCTGGGCGCGGCGCTCGCGGCGGGTGGCTCCGCCTGTGGGCTGTCCGGCACGGGCGGTCGCGGCATCGTGTTCCACATGGGCCTGCGCACCGCGCTCGCGCCCGAGGCCACACAGGTCGGTGAGTTCACCACGGACACGGGCTGGGGCGTGCGGCTCACCTCGGCGCGGATGGTGCTTGGGCCCATCTACCTCTTCGAGAACGCGTCCCCCCTCCAGCAACAGGCGCGCGGGGTCCTGCGCTCGCTGATGGACGTGCTGGTGCCCACGGCCCACGCGCACGACGGAGACTTCTTCTCCGGAGGCACGGTGCTCGGTGAGTGGGACCGCGAGGTGGTGTTCGACCTGCTCGCCCAGGAGGATGCGCGGGTGCTCGGGCGCTCTCCTGGCATCGCGGGTCGTGCGCGCTCGTTCTCCCTGCTGCTCCAGCCGCCCTCGCGGGCACTCGGCGACGAGGGCGCCGCGCTCCAGGGGCACTCCGTGCTGATGGAGGGCACGGCCTTCCGGGGCGAGCAGCGCATCCCCTTCCGCGTCGCGCTCGACTTCCCTCCGCCCGTGGAAACCCAGCGCGTGGACTTCGTGCCCATCGAGGCGGACCTGGACGACGACGGCCTCTTCGTCGTGGAGGTCCGCCCTCATCAGTGGTTCCAGGGGGCGCACTTCGACCGGCTCCCTCCGTCCACCGAGGGGCTCCCGGTGGACGTGACGCCCGAGACGCAGGTGCACCGCGCGTTGTCCGTCAACGTGCGGCGCTTCACCGCCTTCTCGGGGGCGTGGGAGCCGGGCTTCACGTCATGACGTGCTCGCGCCACCGGGCACGGGAGACGCGCTCCGGCTGGTCGCGCGAGAGATGCTCAGCCACACGAGCGTCACCGCGAGCCAGCCCAGGGTGAGCGCCCGCCACGACATGGGCGCGTTCGCCTGGACGAGCCACAGCGTCACGGCGCCCCCCATGGCGAACACCCGCGCCATCTCCAGCGGCAGGCCCCAGCGCTTGGACTCCATCATCCCGCCCCACGCGGTGGCCATGCCCCAGAAGAAGACGCTGAGCATCAGCTTCTGCCAGCCCGACAGCGGCGAGGCGTGGTGGCTGACCAGCAGCATGAAGGGCATCGACGCAATCATCTGGAAGACGAGGTAGCCGCGGATGTTGGGCAGCTCGGTGGACTGGAACTTCACCTCGACGCCCGTCTGGTTCCACTTCGTCTCCACGCGGGCCGGCAGGTCCGCGGGGCGCCAGCCGGTGGGCATCACCCACAGCCGCAGCTTGTCCCACCAGCTGCGCGTCTTCACCGCGTCGCTGCACAGCTTCGCCCAGAACTGGAAGTTGATGACGGTGGGGTCCCACGTGTTGGGCGGCGTGGTGACGCCGTAGGAGCACTCCTCCGTCTCCTCCCGGTACGTGCCGAACAGCTTGTCCCAGATGATGAGGAAGCCCGCGTAGTTCTTGTCGATGTAGACGTCATTGCGCGCGTGGTGCACGCGGTGGTGCGAGGGCGTGTTGAGCCAGGACTCAATCCACCGGGGCAGCTTGGGGATGACGCGGGTGTGGGGGATGAACTGGAGCACCAGGTGGAAGGCCACCATGGCGAGCACGGCCTCCGGCGAGAAGCCGATGACGACGAGCGGCCAGTAGAACAGGAACGAGAACAGCCGCTGGGTGACGCTGGCGCGCAGGGCCACCGCGTAGTTGAGCTCCTCGGTGGAGTGGTGCGGCGAGTGCGCGGCCCAGCCGATGTTGGTGCGGTGCCCGAAGCGGTGGAACCAGTAGAAGAGGAAGTCGACGCCCAGGAAGAGCCCGACGAGGGCCCACGGCGAGGTGCTGTCGATGCGCCAGAGGGACAGCTCGCCCAGCAGCGTGAACAGGGGCAGCACCATCAGCGCCACGGCCACGTTGACGCACTGGTTGAGGACCGCGGTGCCCACGCTCGCGATGGAGTCCTGGAAGCTGTAGTAGCCGTTGCGCTTCGCCACGCAGTAGATGAACTCGCCCAGCGCCAGCGCGATGACGAAGGGCGTGGCGATGGCGTAGACGTTGATGGACATGCCCTCGGGTGTACGGCGCCCGGCTCGCTGGGCGCCTTAACCTGGGTTAACCTCGTCCCACCTACCCGTGAGATTCCCGACGCTCTACGAGCAGCTCGCCCCGCTCGGTCCCATTCCCCCGAGTGAGTGGGAGCGCGCCGAGTCGTTCGCGAGGGAGCAGGCGGTGGAGCGCAAGGCCCACTTCCTGCGTCCCGGAGACCCGGCGGACCGCTTCGCCGTGGTGCTCCAGGGCGTGTTCCGCCTGGTGCGCGTCTCCGCGCGGGGCGGCGAGTCGGTGAAGGCGTTCCGCGCCGAGGGTGAGCTCCTGGGCGCCTACGCGGAGCTGCTCCAGCGACAGCCGTCGATGACGTCCATCGAGGCGCTGGAGCCCGCACGGGTGCTGGTGTTCCGCACGCAGGACTTCCAGGCGCTGGAGGAGGGCCACACGTGCTGGGTGCGCGTGGCGCGCCGCGTCGCCGAGCGGCACTTCCTGTTGAAGGAGCGCCGCGAGCAGGAGTTCCTGGAGCTGTCCGCGGAGGAGCGGCTGGACACCTTCTGGGCGGAGCATCCGCACCTGCGCGGCCGCGTCCCGCAGCGCGACGTGGCGGCCTACCTGGGCATCACCGAGGTGGCCCTGAGCCGCATCATGTCCAGGCGGCGCAAGCGCACCGAGTGAAGCCCGCACCCAGGGCCCACACGGTGCGCTCGCGGCCTCGAGGCGCGCTTCAGTACCGCTCGAAGACGAAGGTGAACTTCTCCAGCGGCGTCGGGCCGTAGGTGAGGCGCAGGAAGCGGTCACCGGCGGGCGCGGTGAACTTCAGCGTGTGGGTGATGGCGGGCAGACAGACCTGCGGCGCGGGCGTCACGGTGGAGGGGACCACCGTCTCGGCCTCCGTCACGTCGTGCACGACGATGGGCACGTCCTGGTTCAGATACAGGATGACCGGCCGGTCGCGCTCGTCGGAGACGACCTCCGAGTAGCCGAGGAACGCGCCGCCGTTCGCGGGGAGCGTCAGCTCGTAGAACTCGTGGGGGGCGTCCGTCGCGGGGTACATGGCCGTGGGGGATGCGCCCGCGGTGACGGCGACAGGGGCCTCCAGCAGCGCGTGGCCGCAGGCGTGCTCGGTGACACCGTCGCGCTTGCCCGTGGTGAAGTCGAGCCGCCCGTCTCCCAGGCTCGCGTGCGCGGTGTCCAGCGCATGGCCCGCCTCGTTGCGCAGCTGCGTGAGGTCCACCGAGTAGCGGCTCTCCTCTTCGAGCGGCGGCAGGTCCGACTCTGGCCGGGGAATCGAGACGGTGAGCGTCAGCGCGTCCTCGGACCAGGTGCCCATGAGCGAGCGCGGCGCGTTGGCGGGCGTGCTCTCATCCCGCAGCGTCACCCGGCCCTCCGCGACGTCCATCTTCTCGTTGAACGTGACGGTGACGAGCCGCCGCAGCGTCGTGCTCGTGCCGACCTTGTACGTCTGCACCGGCAGCACGCCCGTGGCGCCCTCCGCCGGATTCGAGGCCACGACGTGGGGCCGCGCGACGTCCGCGCCCACCTGGAACGAGAAGCTGTACGCCGCCGCCTGTCGGTTGCCCGCGAGGTCCTCGAAGCGCTCCACCGTGACGTCCACCTTCGCGCCAGCGCGCAGGGGCTGTGTGGGGTGCGCGATGAGCGTGCGCCCCTCGTCCTCCCAGTGCCCCGTCTCCAGCAAGAGGGTGACATCGCCATCCGCGGCGCGCACCGTGCCCGAGTCCCTCCGGACGGGCTCGCTGAAGCGCACCGTGATGGCGCTGCCAGGCGCCACGTCCACCGCGTCGGCCGCGGGCGTCGTGCCCGTCACCGTGGGCGGCGCGCTGTCGCCCGCGTCGGGGCCCGCGTCCGTCGTCGTGCCTCCATCCGGGGGCGTGGGTGTGGGGTCGTCGTTGTCGCAGCCAGTCAGGGCCAGCAGGGTGCAGGTGGCCAGCAGCGTGGCCGCGTTGGAGAAGCGCATCGGGTGTGACCTCGCGAGGGTGAGTCAAAGGACAAGGGCGGAGCACCCCGGATGTCTGGGGTGCCCCGCCGGGAGTCACGCGGACTCCTTGTGACGAATCAGCGACTGTCAGCAGTTGAAGATGGCGGGGTTGGTGTCGTCGCAGTCGAAGCGCGTCTTCGAGTAGCCGCTGTTGACCTCGCAGGCGAAGCGGTAGACGGGCGTGTTCACGCCGTAGCCGTCACCGTCCTGGTCCCGGTAGTAGCGGTCGCGGTTGTTGTAGAGGTACTCGGGGACGATGCCCACCTGGTTGCCCGAGGCGGTGGCCGAGACGACGATGTACTCGGTGCCCGGCGTGAGGTCGTAGACCTGCGCCTTGATGAGCGAGCAGCCCGTCTCCGCGACGGACTCGTTGATGAGCGGCGACACCGTCGCGCTGGTGGTGGCGTTCACCACGGTGAGGGCCACGTTCTTGTTCACGTAGAACGCGACGGACTCCACGGTGCCGCTCCCGGACACGTTCGTCGGGGTGAACGTCACCGAGCCCTCGGCGCCCGCCGGCAGGGTGAGCGTGTAGTGCTTGTGCTGCGTGCTGATGTCCGGCGCCGTGTCCACGCGCGTGGCGCTGGCCGTCACGTTCACGTTGTCGCCGCTGTTGTTCGCGTGGGTGCACGCGTGCGTCGTCATGAGGGTGTCGTCCACCGACACGCACCCGGCCTCCAGCGGCTGCTCCGCCTGGCCGGCCGACTCCTGCTCCACGGCCTCCGTCGGTCCGCAGGCCGCGAGCGACAGGCCGAGCAATGCACCGCAGAGGGTCTGCTTCAGCATCTTCATGTGGGATTTCCTTTCAAGGCCGGGCGCGAAGCGCGGGCACCGGAGCGGCGTCCCGAGACACGCCACGGCGTCGATATTCATGTCTTAATAGTAACTCAGTTGCAATAACGACGCGCACGATTCCCAGGAGTCGGCGTGTGTGGGGTTACTGGAGGTGCTCGATGACCATGCCGAGCTCGGTGAGCGAGGTGGGGCCGAGCGTGAGCGTGTATTGGACGCGGTCGGTCAGCTCGTAGCCGACCATGTGTTTCAGGCCCGAGCAGAAGTCGCCGGTGGCCTTGGTGCCCGCGGGGGTCACCGTCTTCTGGACGGCGGTCTCCACGAGGGTGACGGGGACGTCCGGGGTGCTCAGGTAGACGACAAAGTTGCCGGAGGCGAAGGCCTTGTAGCTGAACGTGCCGGTGTACTGGCCATCCACCTCGCGCAGCTTCACGGTGTAGTAGGTGTGGAAGTCGTCGACGCGAGGGTCGCGGGTGGTGGAGGCGGTGACGGTGACGTAGGGGCCGTTCGTGACGTGCCAGCAGGCGTGCTCTCCGTCGTCGCCGAAGTCGAAGCCCTCGCTGGGGACGTAGTTGGGGTCCGCGACGCACGCGAGGCCCTCGGGCGCGGCCAGGTAGCCCTTGTTGCAGTGACACCAGTCACCCTCGGGCTCGCGGTGGATGTGGCCATGGGGCTCGCACGGGTCTCCCGAGGGCTCGGGTTCGGGCGGAGGGTCGTCGCCACCGCAGGCGGAGGCCGCCAGGGCGAGCGTGGCCAGGAGGGCACGGAGTTTCCAACGCATGAGGGAGCGCTCCACGAGGGCTCGAGAGGTGGATGTCATTGAGAGGCGGGCCGGGAAGAAGGTCGTGAACGACGCAGCACGGGTGCAAGTGCCCGGAACGGTTCCAGGCACTCGCGGGTGAGGGGTTACTCCTCGTGGTGGTGACCGGCCTCCTCGACGATGAGCGAGAAGGAGGCATTGCGGCGCAGCACGGAGCGGAACTCCAGGTAGTACTCGGTGTCGGCCTCGAGGTCCGCGAGGATGGTGGTCTTCAGCGCGCCGCAGACCTCGGCGGGGACTTCGTAGCGGCACTCACGCGCCACCTCGACGCCGGTGGCGGCCTCATAGATGCGCAGGCCGCGGTGGCGCGACAGCAGGAAGGCGAACTCACCGGACTCGTCCGGGAGGAACGAGACGCGGCCGGCCCAGCCCCAGGAGTTGGTGCTCCGCGGCAGGCTGATGTTGAACGTGGTGTGGGGCGCGCTGACGTCCACCAGCACAGGGGCGCCGAGGGCCGCGGCGGTGACGGGCTCGAAGGGCCCCATCTCCGCGTGGATGCACGCGTGCTCGATGACCTCGTCGAGCTCCTCCGGCTCGTCGCAGGAGGGCAGGGCGCCGAAGAGCAGCGCGGACTCGCTGGTGGTCAGCGCCTCGGCCTGGACGGCCGGCTCCTCGGCGGTGGTGCCGCAGCCGGTGAGCAGGAGCGCGACGCTGGTGGCGAGCAGGGACTTGTGCAGCAGGGACTGGGGCTTCATCTGGGGACTTCTCCTTGTTGTGGGTACGGCGGGTGTGTCGACTGCGAAGGGCGGTGGCTCAGGGCGTGTCCGGGCGGAGCACGACCCAGGTGGCCAGGACCTGGCCCGAGGCGAGGTGCTCGGCGGGGAGTTGCAGGTGGGCGGCGTTGCCCGGCAGGCGCAGCTCGGGCGTGAGGCGGAAGGCCGCGTCGTGCGTGGCCGCGTCCGGGAAGGTGACGCGCGTGACGCAGCCCGCGGCGAAGCAGCGCGGCGGCTCGGCCTCGACGGGCTGGATGCTCGTCGCCATCCGTTGTCGCCACGTGTCCAGCGCCTCGCGGGCCCCAGCGGTCCAGGGCTCCTGGCTCACGCCCGAGGACTCCAATGACGCGAGCACGGCGTCACGGCGTGCCTTGGGGTCGGCGGGGGCTTCGCGCAGGGCCTGGACGAGCAGCTTGCGTGACTCGGGGAG
>NZ_SRLW01000108.1:0-29583 GCF_006518215.1 Myxococcus sp. AB025B | reverse complement strand
AGATGTGTATAAGAGACAGGCGCCGTGGGGGACAGGGACAAGAGCGCCAGCAATGCGCCCAGGGAGAGGGAGGAATTCATCAAGGTTCCTGGGTGGACGAGCGAGGGGGCAAGGCCCGTAGGGCCTTACGGCGGCCCGCTGCCGCTGATTGCAATCGATTTGCATGAACGCCCCCGCCCCCCCACGCGCCCCGGGGCCGGGCTATCCTTTCGCGCCATGACTGTGGAGGTCTGGATGGCGGCCCGCCCCACGGGAGGGCGAGCGGGAGGACGGCTTTGCTTGCGCCCCGGGTCCGGGTTGCGTAGCGATGGCGCCAGGACCCGTGCACGGTCCCCGCGCGCATGAAGCTCTCCCTCGCCACCCGCATCTTCCTGGGCTACGCGGTGGTGCTCGTCACCTTCGGCCTGGTGTCGCTGTTCAGCGTGGCCGAGCTGCACCGGAACCGGCTGGAGATACGGCTGGTGAGCCAGGGCTACCTCCAGCTCTCCCAGGACGCGGCGGAGATGGAGATGAACCACGCCAACCAGCAGCGCCACACCGCGCGCATGCTGGAGGAGGACAGCGCGGAGATCCGCCGCGCCATCATCCGGCTGGCCCGCGTCTACGTCCCCACGGCCTTCATCTCCCAGCGCCTGGCGGCCACGCGCGAGCGCGCCTCGCAGCTGCGCGACATGGCCCCCGAGAGCGAGATTCCCTTCATCGGTGAACTGGAGGCCCGGCTCGCGGAGCTGGACTCGCGCTACCAGGAGTACGGCCGCGCGGCGGAGAGCGTATTCGACGCGTTCAGCACCCAGGCGCCGGACAAGGCCGCGGTGGACCGCGCCACCGCGGACGTGCTCACCATGGAGGACGCCATCGGCCGCGAGCTGCGGCTCCTGCGCCTGTCCCTGTCCAACCGCATCCGCGAGCGCGTGGACGGCGCCGAGGAGCGCGAGCGCCAGACGGGCATCGCCATCATCAGCCTCTCGGTGGCCGCCATCCTCCTGGGCCTGGGCGCCACGGCGTGGTCGGCCCGCACGCTGCGCCCGGTGCGCACGCTCATCGAGGGCGTCTCGCGCATCGGCAAGGGCGACTACAGCGCGCAGCTGGGCGTGCGCGGACACGACGAGGTGGCCGTGCTCGCGCGCGAGTTCGACCAGATGGCCCGCTCGCTCCAGGCCCGCGAGGCGCAGATAAAAGCCCAGGCGGAGGCCCTGATGCGCGCCGAGCAGCTCGCCGCCGTGGGCCGCGTCTCCGCGCAAATCGTCCACGAGGTGCGCAACCCCCTCTCCTCCATCGGCCTCAACGTGGAGCTGCTCGGGGACGCCGTGGAGCGCGCCACCTTCCCCACCCCCGACGAGTCCGGCGAGGTGAGAGATCTGCTCTCCGCCGTCACGCGGGAGGTGGACCGGCTGGCGGACGTCACCGAGCACTACCTGCGCATGGCCCGCCCCCAGCGGCCCGATTTGGACCCGCGCGACGTGACGGCGGTGCTGGACGGCGTGCTGGACTTCTCCCGCGAGGAGCTGACGCGCGCGGGGGTGGAGGTGGTGCGCGAGTTCGCCCCCACCACGCCCCCGGTGCTCGCCGACGAGGGGCAGCTGCGCCAGGTGTTCCTCAACCTGCTGCGCAACAGCCGCGAGGCGATGCCCCACGGCGGCCAGCTCACCATCGCCACCCGCCCCGTGGAGCAGGACGTGGAGGTGACGGTCAAGGACACCGGCCAGGGGATGACGGAGGAGGTGCGACAGCACCTGTTCGAGCCGTTCTTCACCACCAAGGAGGGCGGCACCGGCCTGGGGCTCGCGGTGAGTCAGCAAATCCTCCAGGCCCACGGGGGCTCGCTCTCCTGCCAGAGTATTCCCGGCCAGGGGACGGCCTTCGTGTTAAGGCTTCCTCGCGCATGAGCTTCACACCGTATCGGGACGTGCTGCCCTCCGGGCTGCGCGTCGTCACCGTCGAGACGCCCCACCTCCACACCGCCCTGCTCGCCATCTACGTCCGCACCGGCAGCCGGCACGAGACGCCCGCCAACAACGGCGTCAGCCACTACCTGGAACACCTGTTCTTCCGGGGCAGCGAGAGCTGGCCGGACACGGTGCGGATGAACGCGGCCGTGGAGGAGGTCGGCGGCAACCTCAACGGCGTCACCACCCGGGATCACGGCTACTACTACACGCCCCTGCACCCGGCGCACCTGCGCGTGGGCATGGACATCCTGGGCGACATGCTCACCCGCCCCCGCCTCACGGACATGGAGGTGGAGCGGCAGATCATCCTCGAGGAGATGCTCGACGAGGTGGACGAGAAGGGCCGGGACATCGACCTGGACAACCTGTCCAAGCACCTGCTCTTCCCCCAGCACCCGCTGGCGCAGAAGATCGCCGGCACGCGCGACTCCGTCTCCGCGCTGAAGCACGCGCAGGTGCTGGAGCACTTCGCCCAGCACTACGTCACCGGCAACCTGGTCGTCACGGCCGCGGGCCGCGTGCGCCGCGAAGAGGTGCTGGAGCTGGCCGAGCGCGCCTTCGCCCACCTGCCGCGAGGCCCCGCCAGCTCCGAGACACCGCCGCCCCGCGGCGCGCCCGGGCCGCTGCTCCACTTCGTCACCCACGACGAGTCGCAGACGGAGTTCCGCCTCAACTTCCGCGCCGTGCCGGAGCAGCACGAGGACTACCCCGCGCTCCAGATTCTGCGCCGCGTGCTGGATGACGGCCTGTCCTCGCGGCTGCCGTTCGAAATCGTGGAGAAGCGGGGCCTGGCATACTCGGTCCACGCCTCGCTGGACGGCTACCACGACGCGGGCCTGTTCGAGGTGGAGGCCGCGAGCGCCCCGGAGAAGGCCTCGCAGGTGGTGGAGGAGTCCCTGCGGGTGATTGCCCAGCTGTGCGACACGGAGATTGGCGAGGAGGAGCTGAGCCGCGCCAAGCGCCGCCACCGGATGCTGCTGGAGTTCTCCCAGGACTCGCCGGGGGAGCTGGCCGGGTGGTTCGGCGGCACGGAGCTGTTCCGCACGCCGGAGACCTTCGACCACCGCGCGGACCTGGTGGACTCGCAGTCCGCAGCGAAGGTGCGCGAGGTGGCCCAGCGCTACTTCCGCCGCGACAACCTGACGGTGGTGGCGGTGGGCCAGCGCAAGGGCCTCAAGGCGCTGGAGCGCGTGGTGGCCGAGGCGCCGGGACTCCCCTGAGCCCCGGCGCCGCCGTCAGCGGCCGCCGCGGATGATGACGGGGCCGGAGGGCTTCTTCTTCGGCTTCGGCGCCATCGAGACCAGGGACTTCTTCACCTCCTGGTACTCGGCGTTGTCGGGCTCCTTCTGGAGCGCCTCGTCGATGAGCTTCATGGCCCGGGGCATCTGCGTCTGGAGCTGGGCGGAGAGCCGGGCCAGGGCGACCTTCTCCTCCAGGGAGGCCTCGCCCAGGTTGAGCATGCGCTCCAGCGACGAGAACGCGTCCACCTTGCGGTCCGTCTGGAGGTACAGCCGCCACAGCCGGGAGTGCACGGGCGCGAAGCGCGGCTCGGCGCTGAGCGCGAAGCGGTAGCTCTCCTCCGCGCCCTTCATGTCCTTGGCCTCCTCCTGCGCGCGGCCTCGCACGTAGAGGCCCCGGGCCAGCCGGGGGCGGAACGTGAGCGCGCGGTCCACCAGCGCCAGCGCGTCCGCGCGGCGGCCCTGCGCGAGCACCGTCTCCGCCATCCACGCCAGGGCCTCGGCGTTCTGCGGCTCGGCGTCGACCAGCGCCTTGAGCGCGACCTCGGCGTCCTTGGCGCGCCCTTGCGCGAGCAGCGCGCGGGCCCTCAGGGTGACGACGTCCGCGCGCTGGGCGTCCTTGCCCTCCACGGCCTGCAGGTCGGCCTCGGCCATCTGCGGCACGCCGCTGACCAGGAAGTAGCGGGCGCGAAGCAGGCGCGCGGCGGTGTGCGAGGGGTTCTGCTGGAGCAGCCGGTCCATGAGGTTGGCGGCGAGCAGCTCGTCGCCCTTCATGAGGAGGACCTCCGCCTCCACCGCCTTGGCCTCCGGGTCGTCCGGGCTGTCGCGCAGCACGCTGTTCAGCGTGGTGAAGGCCTCGTCAATCTGCCCCTCGCGGGCCTGGAAGCGCGCCAGGTCCAGGATGTCCTGCTCCTGGAGGAGGCCCGAGTCTCGCAGCGTCACGAGGATGGCCAGGGCCTCCTGGGTGTTGCCGTTGCTGCGGTACAGCTCGGACAGCTGTTTCTGGATGGACGGGTCCGTGCCGGGGATGAGGGCCTCGGCCTGCTTGAGGGACATGATGGCCGCGCCCATGTTGTTGTTCATGAGGTGGGCTTCGGCCATCAGCAGGAAGGGCTCGGCGCTGTCGGGCGCGGCGGTGGCGGCGCGCTTGAGGGCGTTGAGCGCGGCGGCGGGCTGTCCGCTGGCCAGCTGGACGCGGGCCTCGCCCAGGGCGCTCTGGGCTTGTTGAGCCCGTTTCTGGACGGCCGCGGCCTCGGGCTCCTTGCAGGCAAGGGGGAGGAGGAGCGCCAGCGTCCACGGCAGGTTTCGTTTTCTCCAGGGCATCGCTGAGCCGGAGGGTAGCGGATGTTATCCTCCCTCGTCGATGGACCCATTCGTTCGGCGCCTCGTGGAGAGGCTCCATGACCCCAGCAAGCCGCTGTCGCGCAACCGGCACTTCCACACGTTCGACACCCCCGAGGGGCGTCTGGCGCTGAAGGTGTTCCGGCGGCTGCGCAGCCTGCAGAAGGACATCCTCGCCTGCCGGGCGGAGGGGCGGCGGGCGCGCATCTTCCGTCGCGTCAACCCGGAGGGAGAGCACCGCATCGAGCTGACGATGGAGCGCGTCAGCGGCAAGCGCGTCTCCGTCCTCCAGACGGCCGAGCTGGAGCTGCTCTCCGCCCTGCCCGGCGTCCGTGAGGCGCTGGAGATACTGGACGAGGCCGCCTGAGCTGCGCGGCCCCGTCCGGCGAATCGTGGATTCTACGTAGTGCGGGCTAGTCCTTCGTGCAGACGACGTCGTCGACCTGGAGGTGGTCGCGATCGGCCTCGCTGCGGCTCGGGTAGAAGAACAGGCGCCAGTCGCGCACGTTGCCGGTGAACTTGAAGAACACCGGCTGCCAGGCATCGCTGTCCACCAGGATGAAGTCCGTCTGCGGGCTCCAGCCGGCGCTCGAGTAGACGCGGTGGCGCAGGGTGCCGTGGCCCCTCACCCGGTACGAGCAGGAGTAGTTGCCGCTGGGGACGTTGAACTTCTCCAGGGAGAAGCGCTCGGCCACCTGGATGGGGACGACGAACTGGAGCGCCGTCGTGCCGCCGTGCACCGCGGCCGTATAGGGCTGCAGCCGCGAGGCGCGAATCTCCGTGCCCGGGTCCGCGATGCCGTTGTCCAGGCCGTACCAGTAATCGGGGATGAGGTGATTGCCCTGGTAGGGGATGGAGTAGACGTTCCAGCTCTCGAAGCCGCCGTTGCGGATGATGTTCGAGGCGTGGTCCGCGGGCACGCAGCGCCTGGTGGCCGAGTCACACGCGGGCAGCGCGCCCACGCAGTCGTACGTGGTGAAGCAGGCGCCGGGGGCCAGCTCGCACACGCCGGAGGTCGGGTTGCAGGTGGTCGCGGGGTTGGAGCACGTGACGCCCGCGCACGGGTCACCCGGGATGCACTGGTGCGTGGAGAGCTGGCAGACGGGAGTCTCGGGCGTGCCGGCGCAGTCGGCGTGGCGGACGCAGCGGTCCTCGGCCGTCACGCAGGTGTTGTTGGCGTCGCAGGCCTGCCACTCGTCGCAGTCGACGGTGTCGTAGCAGCGGCCCGCGAGCGGCTCGCACGTCACGGTGGTGTTGTCGCACTTCGCCCAGGGCTCGCACGTCACGGTGTCACACGGCTGGGGAGCGCGCGTGCAGCGCACGTCGTCGAGGGTCAGGTGCTCACCGCTGGTGTTGCGGATGCTGAAGATGAGCTCGAAGGTGTCGAAGACGTCGCCGGCGAGGTTGAACGTGTACGTCAGCTGCCGCCACGTGGCGGTGTCGACGGAGGTGTAGCCGGTGTAGCTGGAGTAGTCGTCGTCGAAGAAGGCGTTGCGGATCTCACCGGTGCCACGCACCTGGTAGGTGCAGGTGTAGCGGCCCGCGGGCAGCGTCATCGCCGCGGTGGTGAAGCGGCGGTGCGTGGACGAGGCGTTCGTCAGGCGGGCCGCGTTCGAGCCCTCGAACGCGCCGCTCGTCACCTTCTGCACGTCGCTGCCGGCGAGGTTCGACTTGCTGCCGAGCCACGCGTCGGGCAGCGAGCCGGACCAGGCCTCGAAGCCCCAGTTCGTGATGACGCTCGCCACGGGCGGCTCGCCCCCCGCGTCCGGAGTGCCGCCACCGGCGTCGGGCGTCTCGCCGCCCGCGTCGGGCGTCCCGGCGTCCGACGGCTCGTTGCCCGCGTCGGGCGTTCCGGCGTCCGACGGCTCGTTGCCCGCGTCGGGCGTTCCGGCGTCCGACGGCTCGTTGCCCGCGTCGGGCGTCCCGGCGTCCGACGGCTCGTTGCCCGCGTCGGGAAGCTCCCCCCCCGCGTCTGGCGTCTCGTTGCCCGCGTCGGCGGGCTCGTTGCCGGCATCCGGCGTCACGCCCGCGTCGGGGAGCTCACCACCGGCGTCGGGGATTTCGCCACCCGCGTCGGGGATTTCTCCCCCCGCATCCGGAAGCTCGCCGCCCGCGTCGGGGATTTCGCCGCCCGCATCCGGAAGCTCACCGCCGGCATCCGGCGTCCCACCCCCCGCGTCGGGAAGGTCGCCTCCCGAGTCCGGCGCTCCTCCCCCCGAGTCGGGTGTCCCGTTGCCCGAGTCCGGCACGTTGTGCCCGGCATCAGGAACCACCACCACTGGATCCGAATCACCATCACCGCAGGCGACCATCAGGACCAGCAGCGAAGTCAAACACACCCGAACCAACGTCAAAGCGAGCCTCCGGTTTCAAAAATCCAGGCTCCTCGTACCACACTTCGCGCCCACTCCCCGGTGGCGCCCCAGTCACAGGCCGCCCCTCGCGCCTGTTTCACGGATTGAAAGAATCTGACGCGACGAGGGGTGTCGATGACACCCTGATCGATTCCACCCCTACAGAACCTGGACCTGGTCCGCGCCAGCCCCACCAGCCCGCGCGCGCCCAGGGCCCGGACCTCGAAGGAGCTGAGCGCGGGCCCCGATGGCGGCTGCGCCCCCTTCTTCCATCAACGCTGGAGATAGACGCCCGCGGACAGCCCCTGCTTGACGTTGCGGCTCACCTCGTCGGCGAGCACCTCGTCCTGGCCCGCCTCGATGGCATCCAGCGTCTGGCGCACCACGTCCGCGGGGCTCGACTTCGGCGCGGTGACCTTGTGGGCCATGTCCGTGTCCATGTACCCGACATGCAGGGCCACCACCTGCGTCTTCTGCGCGGCCAGCTCCTTGCGAAGCCCGTTGGTCAGCGCCCACGCGGCGGCCTTCGAGGCGCTGTAGCTGGCCGACCCCGGGAAGGCCACCCAGCTGAGCACCGAGAGCACGTTGAGGATGGCACCACCGCCGTTCCTCGCCAGCACGGGCGCGAAGGCGCTGCTCGTCGCCAGCGGGCCCAGGTAGTTCGTCTCCAGCTCGGCCCGAGCGGCGGCCAGCGCGTCCTGCCCCAGCAGGCTCGTGCCCTTCAGGATGCCCGCGTTGTTGATGAGCAGCGACACGTCGCCCGCCTCGCGGACCAGCGCCTCCAGTTGCTCGGGCCGGGTGACGTCCAGGCGGACCGGGACCACGCCCGGGATGTCCACGCTCGAAGGCTCCCGCGCCGCCGCGTACACCTTGCGAGCCCCCCGCTCCAACAGCGCCTGCGCGAACGCACGCCCCAACCCACGATTGGCGCCAGTAACCAGGGCAACCGCATTCTTCATCTGCATGACCCGACTCCCGTGTGACGAGAACCCTTCGACCACCATATGATAAGCATAATATTGCGGCCCATGGCTTTCACGGCAAAGCGCAGCCCCCGGGCGAGCGCCCACGAGGAGGACCGCGTCTGCGTGTCGGGTCATCACGGCTGAACGACGAAAAGAGAGCCCCCTCGCGGAGGCCCTCCGAGCACACCCGGGAAGGGCGCGCCTCGATTCAGTGCGTCTCGACGTAGATCTGGTCCAGCGTCGGGCTGAGGCCCTGGTTCTGGACATACAGACGCGCGCCGGGCCAGGCGCAGTTCAGGCTCGTGGGATAGACCTGATTCGGCGCCAGGAGGATGGAGATGTTGTTGCCGCCGCAGTACGCGTTGAAGCGCGTGGACCGCGTCGAGGACATGTTCCGCACATAGAACGGCGTCACACCGAACAGCCAGGTCGAGAAGTCACGCGTCTGCCCCCCCGCGATGAACGCGCTCTCCACGGCCTGCGTCGTTTCTCCCATCTGCGCATCCTGGGCAGCCTCTTCCGGCGTGTACTCCCCACCGCAGCCGACCACCAGCAGAGACACCACTCCCACGACTCCCAGAGTCTTGCACAACGTCATGACTTCCCCCTCATAGTGAGTTGCCTCCTGGGTTGGAGGCGGGCTCTGTGTATAAGTACTTGCACGCAATGTAAATGGTGCATTCGCGACACCGCGTGAGTCTATTTCGAGGGGATGATTGCCATTGCCCGTGCTGTGACACGACGGGTTACGGTCGGGTGCGGGGCGACCCGGCGCCGCCCGATGTCTGTGAATACGCTCCGGGCCCGGCATCAGGCCCGGAGCGAGGTGCTCACTCCGGCGGTCCGCGCCTCGGCGGAGGCTCGTGCTTCATGCGCGCGTATTCCTCGTCCGTGAAGACGCGGCTTCGCGTGAGGAAGCGGACGCCCAGCGGGGACTCGACGCTGAAGCCCGCGCCCCTCCCCGGCACCACGTCCAGCGTCAGGTGGGTGTGCTGCCAGAGCTCGAACTGCGCGCCGCCGATGTAGACGGGGCAGCCCTCGACCTCTCCCAGGAAGACGTCCCGCTGACCGATGCGGAACTCCTTGAGCGGGTAGCACATGGGCGCGCTGCCGTCGCAGCAGCCGCCGGACTGGTGGAACATCAGCGGCCCATGCGTGGCACGCAGGGAGCGGATGACCGCGGCGGCCTCGGGCGTCACCGCCACCCGGGCCACCGTGGAGTCCGCCTGCCCACCCGCGCCGGGCCCGGCACGGGTGTCACTCATCAGAAGAACCCCATCGCCTTCGGGCTGTAGCTGACGAGCAGGTTCTTGGTCTGCTGGTAGTGGTCCAGCATCTTGCGGTGCGTCTCCCGGCCGATGCCCGACTGCTTGTAGCCGCCGAACGCCGCGTGCGCCGGGTACAGGTGGTAGCAGTTGGTCCACACGCGCCCCGCCTCGATGGTGCGCCCCGCGCGGTAGGCCGTGTTCGTGTCGCGCGTCCACACGCCCGCGCCCAGGCCGTACAGCGTGTCGTTGGCGATGCGCATCGCGTCGTCGAAGTCCTTGAACGTGGTGACGCTCACCACCGGTCCGAAGATCTCCTCCTGGAAGACGCGCATCTTGTTGTGGCCCTGGAACACCGTGGGCGCCACGTAGTAGCCGTCCTTGAGGTCGCCGGGCAGGCTCACGCGCTCGCCGCCGGTGAGCACCTTGGCGCCCTCCTTCTTGCCGATGTCGATGTAGCCGAGGATCTTCTCCAGCTGGTCGTTCGACGCCTGCGCGCCCAGCTTCGTGTCGGTGTCCAGCGGGTTGCCCGGGCGCACCTTCTTCACGCGCTCCAGCGCGCGCTCGATGAACTGCGAGTAGATCTTCTCGCCCACCAGCGCGCGCGACGGGCACGTGCAGACCTCGCCCTGGTTCAGCGCGAACATGGAGAAGCCCTCCATCGCCTTGTCCAGGAAGTCGTCGTCGTGCGCCATCACGTCGTCGAAGAAGATGTTCGGGCTCTTGCCGCCCAGCTCCAGCGTCACCGGGATGAGGTTCTCGCTCGCGTACTGGAGGATGAGCCGGCCCGTCGTCGTCTCACCCGTGAAGGCCACCTTGGCCACGCGGGGGCTGCTGGCCAGCGGCTTGCCCGCCTCGATGCCGAAGCCGTTGACGACGTTGAAGACGCCCTCGGGCAGGAGGTCCTGGATGAGCTCGGTGAGCACCAGGATGCCCACGGGCGTCTGCTCCGCGGGCTTGAGCACCACGCAGTTGCCCGCCGCCAGCGCCGGCGCCACCTTCCACGCCGCCATCAGGATGGGGAAGTTCCAGGGGATGATCTGCCCCACCACGCCCAACGGCTCGTGGAAGTGGTAGGCCACGGTGTCGTGGTCCAGCTCGCCCACCGTGCCCTCCTGCGCGCGGATGCAGCCGGCGAAGTAGCGGAAGTGGTCGATGGCCAGCGGCAGGTCCGCGGCGAGCGTCTCGCGGACCGGCTTGCCGTTGTCCCAGGACTCCGCCACCGCGAGCACCTCCAGGTTCTGCTCCATCCGGTCGGCGATCTTCAGCAGGATGTTGGCGCGCGCCGTGGGCGACGTGCGGCCCCAGGACACCCGCGCCGCGTGCGCGGCGTCCAACGCCAGCTCGATGTCCTCCGCCGTGGAGCGGGCAACCTCACAGAAGACCTGGCCCGTCACGGGCGTGATGTTCTCGAAATACTGGCCACGCTTCGGCTCGACCCACCGACCGCCGATGAAGTTCTGGTAGCGGGACTTGAACTTCACCTTCGAGCCGGGCTGGTTGGGGGCGGCGTAGATCATGGACGCTCTCCTTGCGGGTGGCGCTGCGGGTGGAAGCGCTCCGCCCCAGAGCAGCCCCCGTGCCACTCACCCGCCCCGCCGACGTCGCGCCGCGTCGTGTCCCGCGATGCGACACTCCCGGCGGACACACGTGGCGCATCCCGCGACAGTGTCGCGCCCAGGGTGTCCCACGCCTCGCTGGAATGTTCTGGAGTGGCTGTGAGCGACGGGCCCGTCGGGCGTCAGGATGTGCGGTGGATGGCCGCGACCTCGGCGCTCATGAGCGAGGCGGCAGCACCAGCCCGAAGCGCTCCACCATGCGGTAGAGCGTGCTGCGGGCAATCCCGAGCAGCCGAGCCGCGCGCGCCACGTTCCCACCGCTGCGCGACAAGGCCTCGAGGATGGCGTTCGCCTCCACCTCTCGAAGCCCCGTGGGGCCTGCGGGCTCGGCGCGTGAAGCCGCGAAGGGCTCGGCTCCCGGCATACGCCCTGGCGCGGAGCGCGATGCGTGCCGAGGCTCGACCTGCATCGGCGTCACGGGAGCACGCTCCGGCTCGGAGCGCGATGCGAAGCCAGGCTCGTCCTGGCGGGGCGACCTCGGTGCCCGCACCTCCTCGGAGCGCGCTGTGCAGTCAGACTCGCCATGGCGGGGCGACCTCGGTGCCCGCACCGCCTCGGAGCGCGATGCGAAGCCAGGCTCGTCCTGGCGGGGCGACCTCGGTGCCCGCTCCTCCTCGGAGCGCGCTGTGCGGTCAGACTCGCCATGGCGTGGCGACGTCGACGCCCACCCTGCATCGGAGCGCGATGCGAAGCCATGCGCGACATCCATCGGCGACGCGGGAGCGAATCCCGGCGCTGAGCGCGATGCGGGCCCGGCCTCCACGGGCACGGGCGCGCGCCCCAGCTCCGGCGGCAACGCGGACACCTCGATGACGGGCGCCCCATCCGCGCGGACCAGCGCCAGGCGCAACACCGTCTTCAGCTCCCGCACGTTCCCCGGCCACCGGTGCGCGCACAGCCTCGCGAGCGCCGCCGCGGACAACGTGCTCGGAGGATGGCCTCCCTCGCTCGCGAGCTGACGCAGCAGCACCTGCGCCAGCTCCGGCAGGTCCTCCCGCTCGCGCAGCGGAGGCAAGCGCAGGAGCGCCCCCTGGAGCCGGTAGTACAGGTCCTGCCGGAACGCCCCCGAGCGCACCGCCGCCCCCAGGTCCCGACACGTCGCGCAGACAAGCCGGAAGCGCGAGTGCCTCACGCGCGACTCCCCGACGCGCGAGTACCCACCGTCCTCCAGCACGCGCAGCAACATCACCTGCAGCGCCGCGGGCATCTCCGCCAGCTCATCCAGGAACAACGTCCCACCATCCGCCGCCGCCAGCTTCCCCTCCGCGCCCTGCGAGCGCGCCCCCGTGAACGCGCCGGGAGCATGGCCGAACAGCTCGCTCTCCAGCAGCGCGGCGGACAGCGCGCCACAGTTGACCGCCACGAACGGCCCGGAGGCCACCGCGCTCGCCGCATGCACCGCGCGCGCGAGCAGCTCCTTGCCCGTGCCCGTCTCCGACAGCAACAACACCGGCACCGACGTGGGCGCGAACCGGGCAGCCTCTCGCAGCGTCGCGCGATGCGCGGCGTCGCTGCCCTTCAATTCGGACCAGACATCCTTTTCGAAGCGGGCATCCACGGAGGCCCGAGTCGTCCGCGCCTGCGCCCGCGTCAGTCGGGGCTCCAGCCGCACCAGCACCGCGAGCGCCGACTCCCCATCCCCCTCCCCCACCGCCTCCGGATGCACGCGCCAGCTCGCGCCCGTGTCACGGTGGCTCGCCTCCAGGACCTGCCCGCGCAGCGCCGCGTCCTTCAACGTCCGCCACGACAGCCCGAGCACCCGCCCCGGAGACACCTCCTCGGAAGCCGACTCCACGCCGAACAGCGCGCGCGCCGCCCCATTGAGCCGCCGCACCCGCCCCGGTGACTCGACGAGCAGCACCGGCCCATCCTCGCGAGCCAGCCGCGCCTCCAGCCCACCGCGCGCCGCCGCCGCCACCCGCGCCCAGGCGACCTCGCGCAGCCGCGCCTCCGCCGAGTGCGCGATGCTCGCCACGGCCACCAGCACCAACGGGTCCGCGCCACCCGCCGGGCCCGTGACGTCCAGCACGCCGAGCACCTCGCCGAACGGGTCTCTCACCGGCGCCGCGTAGCAGACGAGCCCATGGTGCCGCTGCGCATAGTGCGCCGCTCCCACCACGGCCACCGCCGAGGACTCCGCCAGCGCGGTGCCGATGGCGTTCGTTCCGCGGGACATCTCGTCCCAGCAGGCCCCCGCCACCAGGCGCACGTAGTCCGCATGGCCCGCGAAGTCTCCGCCCGAGCTGCGCGTGGCCAGGATGACGCCTTCCCGGTCCGCCAGGAGCGCCACCCGCCCCGAGGGCAGCGGCGCGGCGGCGAGCACGTCCAGCATGTCCCGGACCTCGTGCCACACCGGCTCCAGCCGGGCCCGCCGCTCCACGAGCGCGAGTCCCCCGACGCTGGGTCCCTCGTCCGGCAGGCCCGTACTCGGGGCCCCGAGCGCCCGGGAGCGCTGCCAGCGTGAGAGGATGGGGGGCGGCTCCGGAACAGCGCCCCCGTCCTCGTCGAGCGCCCCGACGAGGAACTGCTCCCACAGGTGCGCCGAGGCGCTGAGCGTGAGCGTTCCCATGGGGCTGATTATTCGGTCATGCCCCACACCGTCGGCAACCCATGACCTTCCCGAAGTCGCGCTCGCGAACCGACGCGGTGCGGCGTCCGGGAAGGCCTGGGTCCCCACCACCCGACCTAGTTGTCGGTGGCGTCCTCGATCTTGTCGCCCGCCTCCTCGGCGGCGTCCTTGACCGCGTCGCCCGCGTCCTCGGCGGCGTCCTCGGTCTTCTCCGCGGCGCGCTCGGCATCGTTCTTCGCGCTCTCACGCGTGTTGCGGTGGCATCCCACGCCGAACGTCATGGCCCCCAGCACCGCGACCAGCAGCAGCTTCTGCACCGTCGTCTCCTGTCGTGACGACACCGGGACGTCCGCCCCGGCGTCGAATGGTGCGCGGGAAGCTAGTCACGACCCGCCGGCTGCCAAGTGCTCACTGGCAACCCTTCGCGTCAGAAGGTGCAGTACCCGTTCGTACCGCACGTCCCCTGGAGCCCCTCGCAGACGCAGTTCCAGTCCCCCCCGCAGCGCATGCCGGGGCACACCTGGGGCGTGGGCCCACCTCCGCCTCCACCGCCGCCCGGGTCCGGGTACGTGTACACGCAGTAGTTGTTCTCGCAGACCGCCGTGAGGGCCTCGGGGCAGTTCCACGCACAAACCCAGTCATCGCCGCAGCGGGCGCGCCCGCACGTGAGCAGCGAGGCCCCGGTCTCCTCGTCACAAGCCAGGGCCTGCTCCTCGGGAGACTCGGCCCCCGCGACGAAGGCGAAGGACAACAACACAGCGACGACCCACGGATACGACGCGCGACGAGAGGACATGCTCGGCTCCTTCGGTTGAACCGCGTTCGACGACGACAGCACGGGCTTCAGGGCGTGGCGCCCACCACCGGCTCGGCGCCAGCGAGCCACCCGGCGACGGCCTCCGCATCCAGGGACTCCATCTCATCGAGCCGCTGTGACTTCGAGCAGCGCACGCCCCCATCGCTCTTCAGCGCCAGCGGGTCTCTCGCGAACACCATGAACCCGGTCTCACCGCCGGGCGCCACGCGCGACACCACGTAGTGGTTCTCCGAGGCCGCGCGCGTCTCCGGGTCCTGGAGCAGATATCTGGGAATGTCCGCGAGGGGCGTCCCCGCCTCCAGTCGCGCCACCGCCGCGTGGCACAGGCCCCGCGAGTTCCACGCGCTCTCCATCCTCCAGCGCGGCCACGTGCCGCGCACCAGGGCCTCGCGTCCCGCCATCAACCAGCCCACGTGATGGCCGATGCCCACCGACGCCATCGTCGCGCCGAAGAACAGCACCAGGAGCAGCAGCAGCGACACGCTCCAGCGCACGCGCCACGCCTCCGCGCGCTCCGGCTGGAGCTGACGCCAAAGCCACCGCAGGAACAGGTGCGAGCCCACCGCGAGAATCCCCGCCACGAGCAGCGCCTCGCCGATGGCGCCCCACCGGAACGTCACCGACGGGCCCACGCTCTTGAGGAAGCCCAGCCACCCGAAGGCGAGCAGGAAGGGCACCTGCAGCACCCAGGACTGACCGATGAAGAGGAAGAACACCATCGTCAGGAGGAAGGTCCCCATCAGGACCTTCTTGAAGAGCTTCATGGCGAACCTCCCAGCACCAGCGCGCGGTGGATGTCACCGATGGGCATCCGTCGGATGTCTCCATCCGTGAAGAGCACCCAGCGCTCCTTGCCGAACAGGCCCGGCTCGTACGCCAGCGGCGCGGAGGGCGCGTCCGCCTTCTGTCCTCCCACGTAGATGAAGTGCAGCCCGGAGTCCCCCAGCACCTTCCAGCGCGCGGCCGGCAGCTCCGTGCCCAGGTCGTTCAGCGGGAAGGCGCCGCCATTCGCCTGGGCATGCGCCCACAGCGCCGTGCGCAGCTCCTCCAGTCGCTGGCGCCGGGCCTGTGACACCAGCTCCGTGTCGGCGGGGAGCTTCGCCTGCGTGAGCTGGTACGTGGCGCCCGTCTTCTCCCAGGCCCCCGGCGTCATCAGCTCGCGTCCGCCGGCAATCATCGACAGGACGAGCTGGAGGGCCAGCCCCACCAGGAACACCAGCGCGAGCGCCGCGCCATAGCCGAGCCTCGGCAGCCGGGGCACGTCGCGCCGCAGCCGGTTCCACAGCGCCCACACGCCCGCGGACACCAGCAGGAAGACGGCGATGAAGAAGGAGATGGCCTCCAGCCGCTGCTCGGCGAGCTCGGTGAGCAGGAAGTTCGGCATGCCGGCCAGGGCCACCGACGGGCTCAGCGCGGACAGGAGGGCAAGGAGTCGCGGGCGCACGGCCGCCAGTCTGCCCCGCCTGCCCGGCCGGAATCCAACCAGGGGGCCGGGCCATTGCAGCGTCCGGCGCCCGGGGCATCACCCACGAGGCTCACCGCGTTGAACCCAAGGGCACACGCGAGACGGGGTGACATCCACCCCACGGGAGGGGCTGGCGATGCGGACATGGAAACCATCCTGGCGCTGGCTGCGCGCGGGCGGCGCGGGCACGCTGCTGGCCGTGGTCGGCTGCGCGACGGGGAGCGAGCAGTTCGGTCCGCAGGTGAAGGGCAGCTCCACCACGCTGAGCAGCAGCGTGTCCATCTACCGCGACCTGCTGTCACCCCACGGAGACTGGTTCGAGGTCCCCGAGGTGGGCTGGGTCTGGAAGCCGTACGAAGAGCAGGTCGGCCGCGACTTCGTGCCCTACGCCAGCTTCGGACAGTGGCGCCTGAGCGACTGGGGCTGGACGTTCGACACCGATTTGGAGTGGGGCTGGGCGGCCTTCCACTACGGCCGCTGGTTCGTGACGCCCGCGCACGGCTGGGTGTGGTGGCCCGACGACGAGTGGGCGCCCTCCTGGGTGGACTGGCGCTGGGGGGACGGCCACATCGGCTGGCAGCCCCAACCCGTGCCCGGGCAGCAGGTCAGGCGCCCGTGGACCTTCGTGGCGTCGAGCGACTTCGTGAGCCCCGACGTCAGCCGCTTCCTGGTGCCGCCGGACCAGGAGGCCACGCTCGTGAGCAAGACGCAGCCCGTGGGCGAGCGGGTGATGGGGCGCACGGGGCAGTGGAACGCGGGGCCCACCGGCGAGGAGGTCGCGCAGGTGCTCGGCGAGCCCGTGCCGCGCACCGGGCCGCTCGCGCCGCCCACGGGGCAACCTCCGCTCACCGGCTCCTCCGCGTCACGCTGACGCGAGGGGACCGGACACGTGCTCCCGCGTCGCGACGGGCGCGAGGGCCGGCCGCCACGCGTCGCGGTAGCGCACCATCCGCCCCAGTGCCGGGTCCCACAGGTTCAGCCGCAGGCAGCCGAGGATGTCGCGCGGGCTCAGCGTCGTGACGTGGGGCGCCTGCAGCTCGGGGATGGCGGCCATCGCCTCCGGCAGCCGGTAGAACGGGATGCGCGGGTTGAGGTGGTGCACGTGGTGGTAGCCGATGTTGCCGGTGAACCACGCCATCACCTTGCCGCAGCGCAGGTAGCTGGAGGCCTCCAGCGCCGCGTCCGCGTGCGTCCAGTCGGACTCCGGCAGCAGGTTCACCTGGTCGAAGTTGTGCTGCGAATAGAACAGGTACGTGCCCAGCGCGTACGCGAGCACCAGCGGCACCAGGAAGGCGACGAGGTACACCGCCGGCCCGAAGAAGACGCACAGGCCCACCGACAGCGCGAGGTGGACGAAGAGCGCCAGCCCCGACGTCCAGTAGCGCTTCGGGTCCTTCACGAAGGGCACCAGGCACAGGCTGTAGAGGAACGCCGTGAAGTAGCCCAGGAGGATGGTCACCGGGTGGCGCTCCACGCGGTAGCCCAGCCGCTGCCAGCCGGAGGCCTGACGCCACTGCTCGGTGGTCCACGTGACGAAGGTGCCCGCCGAGTCCGCGGCGATGCGCGCCGTGTTCGCGTGGTGGTGGTTGTGCGTGTCGTTCCAGATGCGCGCGGGCGTGAGCGTCAGGATGCCCTGCGCGTGGAACAGCACCTTCGCCCACTTCGACGTCGGCAAGAGCGCGCCGTGCATCGCGTCGTGGAAGAGGATGAACGCGCGGATGAGGACGAGCGCCTCCAGCACCGCGCCCACCACCTTGAGGGGCCACCAGGGCGCGGCCACCGCCAGCGTCACCGCCGCCGCGAGCGCGGCATAGGTGGCCACCACGTTCCATCCCGAGCGCGCCACGTCCTGCGTGGCGAAGGGACGGGTCCTTGCGATGAGCTCCTTGCTCGAGAGCGGCGCGGCGCGGTCCATGGACGGAGGGCTCCTGACAGGGGTGTGGCCGGCGCGAACACGCCGGAGTCGATGAGCCCGCTTGTCTCATCGCCATGTCACGCGTGAGTCAGCCCGCGACGCATGCCCCCGCCGGACGGTTCATGACGCGGTGCCTCTTCCCTTCCCGCCGGGCTGTGGACTCGCGCATGTCGTCAGGTCCCCGCACGCCAGGGGGGCGCCCCTCCATCCAGGCAGGGGACCGGAGCGGGGCCTGGCTTCCCGGCGGGTTCGGGTAGAATCAGCGACCGCTGCCTGTTAGGTCCAGACGTCCGCCAAGGAGCAGCCGTGTTCCGATTCGAATCCGACCGGGACCTCATCCAGTCCTTCCGCCCGAGAGACCTGCGCGTCATGGAGATGCCGCCGGGGCTCACCTTCCCCTTGTTCGTGCGCGACTACCTGGCCTGGACGGAGACGTCCGGCGCCCGCGTGTACCTCATCTTCTCCGCGCCCGGCAGCCGTCAGCCCATCGGCATCATCTTCCGACGCGACTCGATGGGCGGGGAGAACGTCACCCGCATGTGCGAGTGGTGCCACCACTCCGGCGCGTCGAACGAGGTGACCCTGCTCACCACCGACGTGAACAACAAGCGCCGGGTGGGCATCAGCCTGTGCGCGGACCTCCAGTGCAAGGAGCGCCTGGAGGACGCGGCCGACCGCGCCGGCCGGCACGCGCTCGAGGCGCTGGAGCAGCTGCGCGCCCGGATGTTCCGCTTCGCGAACGAGGCGCTCGGCATCGAGCTCGAGCCCGCCGCCTGACGTCCCCCGCTACCCCGCGGAGGCGCTCGCGCGCTGGACCTGGGGCACGCCCGGCAACATGGGTGCCGGGTTGAGGGCCTGGACCAGCAGCGCCCGCAGCGCCTCGCCCAGGTCGTCCACCACGCTCAGCGCGCCGGCCGGAGCGCCCTGGAGGCTCTGGGGCACGTCCAGCCCCACGACGACGACGGGCATGCGCGCCTCCCACGCCAGGTAGTGCGCCAGGCCCACCGCGGGCTCGGACACGTCCAGGAGCAGCGCGCCCACGGCGCCCGCGCTGAAGGGCCGCCACAGGGGCCGCGCGGCCTCGGCGGGAGGCAGCACGCAGAAGTCCAGCCGCAGCACCTCGCTGAGCACCAGCCGCCCCAGCGTGCCGAAGCCGCTCTTCACCGCGGTGGGCTCCGCGGACAGGGCCTCCAGCCCCGGCACGCGCGCCATGATTCGCCGCGCCGCCGCCGCGCCGCTGCCGCACACGAAGATCTTGGCGGTGGCCACCTTCGCCGGCGCCTTGGTGCGCAGGATGCGGCCGCGCAGCGCGTGCACCTCGGCGGCGCCCAAGAGCTCGCCCGCGTTCGCGTCCGTGCCCGCCGCGTCCGCCAGCTTCGCCACGCCCCGCTGCATCAGCGTGGACAGCACGCCCAGCACTTCCAGGTCCGTGGCGGGCGCCAGGTCCAGCACCTCGCCCAGGGCCCGGGGCTGGCGCAGCAGGTCCACCACCTGCGCCGTCACCGGGTGCTGGTCCTGCTGCAGCGCCAGGTCCGGCGCGAGCATCAGCCGCGTGTGACGCGGAGGCAGGCCCGGCAGGAGCCGGTTCACCTCGTCCGACTGGCGCATGCCCTCCAGCAGCGCGTCGTCCATGGCGCGGTTGATGCGCGCCTTCGCGGCGTTCGCGCCCGGCGAGAAGGTGAACGTGCCGTCGCCCCAGGCCAACAGGCGGAACAGGGCCTTCTCCCCTTCCACGCGGCCCAGCTTCGAGTTGACGGGGCGGCCCTCCACCACGTGGATCTCCCCGCGCTCGTTGCCGCGCTCCAGCGACAGCTTGCCGCTGCGCCGGTTCATGCCGAGCAGCTGCATCAGGTCCGGGATGCTCAGCTGGCTGAGCGAGCCTTCGATCTCCTGCTGCTCGACCTTGAGGTCCTTGGCCGCCTCGTTGCGCCGGAAGATGTGCTCGATGCGGCTGAGCACCTCGTCCAGGTTGAAGGGCTTGCGCAGGTAGCCGTCGCGCAGGCCGCGGTAGCGGTCGCCGTCGAAGCTGGACGTGGTGAGGACGACGGGGATGTCCTCGGTGCGCGGGTTGGTGCGAAGAATCTGGATGAAGGTGCGCGCCTCCAGCAGCCGACAGTGCTCGTCGAACAGCGTGAGGTCCGGGTGGCGCAGCACCGCCACCTCCAGCGCCCGCGAGCCATCCGGCGCGTAGTGCACCTGATAGCCCTTGGTGCGCAGCGCGCGGGACAGCGCGCGCACGGACTCGAGGTCGGGGTCGGCGATGAGAATCTTGCGCACCTGGGCCACGACGACGCTCCGCTTCGTATCAGTAGGGCTGCAGGTCGTACTCGGCCTGCAGCTTGGAGATGAGCCCGTCCACCACCGCGGTGTCCGAGGTGTGGAAGCCCCACGTCGCCCCGCGTCCCCGCCGCTGGATGAGCGCGTACGCCGCGCTCTCCGACAGCCAGAGGATGAACTCGTGCCGCGCCACCCGCTCGTCGCCCTCCAGGAACACGGGCGTCAGCGCGGGGTGCGACTCCAGGTCCATGCGCCGGCCCAACAGGTAGATGCGCGAGGACAGGTCCGGCGGCGCCGACTCCAGGCCCGCGGCGATGGGCAGGTCCGAGCGGATCTCCGGCCCCCCCACGTACAGCAGGCCACGCGAGCCCGGGTCTCTCATCAGCTCGCGGGCGATCTCCGCCTGCAGCTCGTCGAAGAGCACGTCCGCCACCTTGCCCCGGCGGCTGGGCTCGGCGCGCTCGTCCACCGGCAGCTTGGGGCTGTTGGGCGTGCCCAGCAGCAGGTCCACCTCGTCCCAGAACGGCAGCCCGTCCAGCATCAGCCGCCGCTGGAGCGACGCGCGGCGCTCGTCCATCCGGCGTCGGCAGCGGTGCACCAGCTCGTCGAAGTCCTCCCCGTCCTTGGGGAAGGTGCTCGCGCCGCCCACCAGCGCCAGGGGCAGCCGCTGCTCCACGTCCTGGACCTCGGGCTCCTCGCGCACCGCCGCCACCGCGCGGCGCACGAACATCATGGCCCCGAAGAAGTCCGTCTCCGGCAAGAGCAGGTAGAACTCCTGGTCGCTCGCCTTCGCGATGACGTCCGAGTCGCGGATGATCTTGCTGAGCGCCTTGATGATACCGCGCACCGCCTTCTTCGCGTCCGCCGCGCCCTGCCGCACCCGCACCAGCGGCAGGTTGTCGATGGAGAACGTCAGCAGCGAGAAGGTGCGGCCGTAGCGCCGGGCCTTGTAGATCTCCTTGGACGCGTAGTCGGTGAAGTAGCTGAGGTTGTAGGCCGCCGTCTCGCGGTCCCTCAGGCCCAGCCGCTGCAGCGCCATCATCCGGCGGCCGTTCTTCACGCCCACCGCGGCGAAGTCCGCCAGCACGCGCGCGTCGCGGGAGTGCTCCTGACGGAAGTCCCCGGCCAGCGGGTCGGACAGCTGCGCCAGGCCCACGATCTCCCCCGTGGCCATCAGCGGCACGTACAACACCGCCGAGCGCTCATCCCGCGCGAACCAGGGCTGCGCGTCCTTGAGCCGGCTGGCCAGCGGCCCCTCGGGGCTCATGCGCTCGGCGAGGAACTGCTTGTCGAGCAGGCCCCGGTACGCGCGCAGCACCAGGTCACCCCGGTCATCCAGCACCCACAGCGCGGCGCTCTGCGCGTCGCACACCGCCGACAGCTCCGAGATGATGCGCTCCTGCAGCCACTCCAAATCCGACTGGGAGATGAGCTCCAGGCAGCGCTGGTGCAGGTTGTGGAAGCGCGCGAACTCCAGGTTCTCGTCGCGCAGCTGGGCCCGCTCCTTGCGCAGGGCGGCGCGCTCCAGGGCGCGGTCCACCGCGAGCACCAGGTCCGCCTCGTCCACGGGCTTGGCCAGACAGTCCGCCGCGCCCGAGCGCAGCGCCATCTCCGAGCCCTTGATGTCGGTGCGCTGGCTGACCAGGATGACCTCCTGGTCCGGGTCCCTCTCGCGCAGGCGCGCGGTGAGCGCGAAGCCGTCCACGCCCGGCATCACCACGTCGGTGATGACCAGGTCGAAGGGCGTGCGGGCCGCTTCCTCGAGCGCGGCCGTGCCGTTCTCCACGGAGACGACGCGGTGCCCATGACGGGCCAGCATGTCGCTGGCGAGCTGGCGGAAGAACAGGTCGTCGTCGACGACGAGAATGGGACCGGCCACGCGCTGTCTGACCCGGGTGCGAAGGGGGAGGTCGGAGGTTACCGGCCCCCAGCAAGCCCGACAACGCCCTCGAAGACGAAGGCGACCGGTCCCCGGAGGCGGATGTCGGACAGGTCGGCGGGCACGCGGATGCCCAGGTCGCCTCCCGGCAGGGTGACTCGCAGCCAGGTCTCGGGGGGCAGGCGCCCGGCCAGCACCGCCGCCACCGCGGACGCGCACGCCCCGGTGCCACACGCCTGGGTGAGGCCACAGCCCCGCTCCCACACCACGACGGTGAGGCCATCCGGCTCCACGCGGACGAACTCCACGTTGGTGCGGTCCTGGAAGGAGGGGTGCCGCTCCAGCTCGGGCCCCAGCCTCGGCGCGTCCTCCAGCGGCCTGTCGAGCAGGACCAGGTGCGGGTTGCCCATGCTCACCGCGGACGCGCGCAGCTCGGGGTGTCCCGGCAGCGGCGTGTCCAGGAACGGACGCCCCGTGGCGCCCGACGGGAGGTTGGGAGCCACGAGCCGTGCCGGGCCCATGGAAATGTCCACTGAGACCACCCCGCCGTCTCCGTAGCCGGGCATGCAGGTGAGCACTCCGGCGCCCGTCTCCACGTCGATGCGCGCGGGCGTCTCCCCGGAGTCGTCGACCAGGTACTTCACCGCGCAGCGCAGGCCGTTGCCGCACATCTCCGCGATGCTGCCGTCGGCGTTGTGGACGACCATGCGAGCCAGGCCGTGCTCGGACGGCAGGAGCGAGAGCACACCGTCCGCGCCGATGCCCAGGCGGCGGTCGCACATCCAGCGTGACGTGTCGGCGTCGATGTCCACCCCGGACCGGCGACGGTCCAGGACGACGAAGTCATTGCCCAGGCCCTGGTACTTGAAGATGCGCTCGCGTGCGTCCACGAGCGCAATCCTAGTCGCGGAACGTCACTCGCGCTCGTCCGCCTTTTTCGGCGGCGAGGGGTCGGGCATGTCGAGCGCGGGCACGGCGGTGCGTGGCGGCTTGACCTGGGGGATGGTGGGCGTGCGGACGGGGATGCCGCCCGGGGGCGTGTGCACCACGCCCGTGCGACGGGACAGGTCGCTCTTGACGGCCTTGAGCTCGGCGTTGGCGCGCTCGTAGATGTCCTGGACGGGGTTGGCGCCGGTCCGCGCCGTCTGGCGGCGCAGGGTGGCCAGCTCCGTCTCCTGGGCCTCGAGCTGGGTCTGGAGCGAGTCCACCAGGGACTGGAGGTGCTCCATCTCCGCGGCCATCTCCAGGACGGCCTCGGGCTGGGAGGAGGCCTTGAGCGCCTCGGTGGCGGCGAGCAGCTCGTTGCGCTCGGCCTCGATGGAGGACAGGCGCGCCTGCTGGTCCTTCACGAGCGACTCCAGGCGCTCGCGCTCGTAGCGGTCCTTGAGGAGCTCCTGCTTCTCGGCGGTGAGGGCCTGGGCCTGGTCCTGGAGGCGCGTCAGCTCCGTGCGCAGGGTGACGAGACGGTCGGACGTGGAGCCGTCCTTCTGCTGGAGCTGGCGGCGGGCCTCGTCGAGGGACTCGGCGAGGCGGGTGCGCTCGGCGCGCTCGGTGTCGAGCATGCGGACGGCGTCGGTGGACGCGGTCTCCATGGCGGTGATGCGGCCTTCCAGGCGGACGCGCGCGGCGCGGGCCACGGTCAGGTCGGACTGGAGGCGCTCGCGCTCGGCCTCGGCGCGGGTGGCGCGCTCCTGGAGGGACTGGAGGGAGGCGGCGCTCTGGGTGGCGGCGGACTCCAGCTCGGAGAGGCGTGCTTCGAGCTCGGCGCGACGGGACTCGAAGCCGGTGGTGGCCTCGGCCAGGCGGGCCTCGAGGGCGGCCTTCTGCGCGAGCCGGGCATCGCGCTCCTCGCGCAGGCTGGCGGTGCTGGACTCCAGCTCGGCGAGCCGCGACTCCAATTCGACGCGGCCCGCGCGCTCGGTGTCGAGCTGCGACGTGCTGTCACGGAGGCGGGACTCCAGCTCGGCGCTCCCCGTCCGCGCGGCCTCGAGCAGCGCCGCGGACTGCGTGAGGCGGGAGGTCAGCTCGGCCAGCTCCACGCGATGGGCCTCGAGCTGCTCGGAGGTCTGCGTGATGCGGACATCCAGCGCGGTGCGCTCCGCGCGCTCCGTGTCGAGCTGGGACGCGGTCTCGTTGAGCCGGGCATCCAGCGCGGTGCGCTCCGCGCGCTCCGTGTCGAGCTGGGACGCGACCTCCAAGAGTCGGGCCTCCAGGGTGTTCCGCTCCGTCCGCTCGGTATCGAGCCACGAAGTGGTCTCGGCGAGCCGGGCATCCAGCGCGCTCCGCTCGGCTCGCTCGGCGTCGAGCAGCGTCGTGGTCTCGGTGAGCCGGGCATCCAGCGCGCTCCGCTCGGCTCGCTCGGCGTCGAGCCGCGTCGTGGTCTCGGAGAGCCGGGCATCCAGCGCGCTCCGCTCGGCTCGCTCGGTGTCGAGCTGCGCGGTGGTGTCCGCGAGTCGAGCGTCCAGGGTGCTCCGCGCCGTCTGGTGCGTCTCCAGGTGCGCGGTGAGGTCGGCGTGCCGGGCATCCCAGTCCGCGCGCGCCTGCTCCAGCGCCTCGGTGGTCTCGCGCAGCCGGGTCTCCAGCGTCGCGGCACGCTCCTGCTCCGTCCGTGCCGTCTCGGTGACTCGCGCCAGCTCGGCGCGGGTCGCCTCCAACGAGGCGCGCTCGCTCTCGAGCGTGCTCTCCATCGCGGTGGCCTTGCCCGCGAAACGCCGTGCCGTCTCGAGCTGCACCATGAGCAGCTCGGCGTTCTCGCGCTGGGCCACCAGTCGCTCGCGCGCGTCCACCAACTCCGCGTCGAGACGCGCGAGATGCGCCCCACGCTCGTGCAGCGCGGCCATGGCGCGCTGGAGCTCCATCCCCAGGCGCATCACCTCCTGGCGCGCGGCCATCAGGTGGGTCAGCTCACCGCGAAGGTCCAGCACCTCCTGACGGGTGGCCTCCAGGGTGTTCTCGGTCTTCTCCAGCTCCGCCTCGCGCGCGGTGGCGGCCTCGGCGAGCTTCGAGGCCTGGGCCTCGCCTTCGCGCACCTGCTCCCGCAGACGCTCCATCTGGGTCTGCAGCTCTTGCAGCGTCCAATCCCGCTCGGAGAGCTGGGCATCCACGGCGCGCTTCGCGGCCTCGGACTCGCCCAGGGACGTCTCGAGCGAGGACAGCCGGGCCTCCAGGGCCTCGCGCTGCGCCAGGGTCGAGGCTTCGACCTGGGCGCGCTCCGTCTCCAGCCGCTCCACCGACTCACGCAGCGACTGCTCCCGGGTCGTGAGCTCCGCCAGCTCCGCGCGGACTTGCGCCAGGGCCTCACGCTCACGAGTCAGCTCCGAGCGAGTCGCCTGTCCACCTTCCTGTTCGGTCGCGAGGGCCGCACGGACCTGGGCCAACGAGGCTTCCGCCTCGGCGCGAGCCGTCTCCTCGGCGGACAGCGAGTCCCGGGTGCGAGCCAACATCGCATCCACTTCGGCGCGAGCGCGCTGCTCGGCCTCGAGTCGTTCGTGGACGCGCGCGAGCCCGGCCTCACCGTCACTGCGCTCCTGACGTTCGGTCTCCAGCTCCGCGCGGGCGGCGGCCAGCGCCTCTCGCTCCGAGGACAGCTCGGAGACCAGCGCCTCGCGAGCCTCTCGCTCCGCCGTGAGCAACCGGCGAGCCTCCGCCAATGAGGCCTGGGACTGGAGTTCACTTTGTTCCAACGCCTCGCGAGCCTGCACCAGCGACGCGGACTCCCGGGTGCGCTGCTCGACTTCCGACTCGAGCTGGAGCCGCGCCGCGGACAGCGCCTCGTCCGCGCGGGCCTTCAGCGCCTCGATTTCGGCGATGCGGGCCAGCGCCGCCTTGAGCTCCGCCTCGGCGCGAGCCTTCTCGTCGGACTCCTTTCGAGCACGAGCCTCGACTTCGGCGAGCGTGGCTTCGACGCGGGCTCTGTCTTCTGCCTCCCTCGTGGCGCGAGCCTCGACTTCGGAGAGCGAGGTCTCGACGCGGGCCTCGACCTCCGCGAGAGCCGCTTCGACACGCGCCCGGTCCTCCGCCTCCTTCTGAGCAAGCGCCTCGACACGAGCCCGCTCCTCCGCCTCCGTCTGAGCACGAGCTTCCGCCTCGGCGAGCGCAGCCCCGGCCTGCGCCCGCTCTTCGGCCGCCCGCTGAGCGCGGGCCTCGACCTCGGAGAGCGCCGCCTCGACACGAGCCCGCGCCTCTGCCTCATTCAGCGCACGGGCCTCGACCTCGGAGAGCGCCGCCTCGACACGAGCCCGCGCCTCGGCCTCATTCAGCGCACGAGCCTCGACCTCGGAGAGCGCCGCCTCGATACGAGCCCGCGCCTCGGCCTCATTCAGCGCACGAGCCTCGACCTCGGAGAGCGCCGCCTCGATACGAGCCCGCGCCTCGGCCTCATTCAGCGCTCGGGCCTCGACCTCGGAGAGCGCAGCCTCGATACGAGCCCGCGCCTCGGCCTCATTCAGCGCACGGGCCTCGACCTCGGAGAGCGCAACCTCGACACGGGTCCGCTCGTCGGCCTCCTTCAGAGCCCGAGCTTCCGCCTCGGCGAGCGCCGCCTCGATACGAGCCCGGTCCTCGGCCTCGCGTCGAACCCGCGCGGCCACGTCGGCAAGCGACTCCTCGACCCGGGCCTTGTCCTCGCCACCCTTCCGAGCGCGCTCCTCCGCCTCCGCGAGCGACGCCTCGATGCGAGTCTTCGCATCCACCTCCCGCTGGACGCGCGCCATCGTCTCGGCGAGCTCGGCCTCGACCTCGGAAGCACGAGCCTCCGCCTCGACGAGCGAAGCCTCGACACGGGCCCGGTCCTCCGCCTCCTTCTGAGCGCGGTCCCGAGCCTCGGCGAGCAACTCCGCGACCCGGGCCTTGTCCTCTCCCTCCAGGCGCAGTCGCGTCTCCGCCGCCTCGACCCGAGACCGCTCCTCCTGGAGGCTCGCCTCGACCCGCGCCTTCGCGTCGCTCTCGCGCGACAGCTCGACGCGAAGCTCCGCGAGCATCGCCTCGACCTGCCCGCGCCGCTCGGACTCCTCCTGGAGTCGAGCCTGGGCCTCCGCCAGCGTGCCCTCAACGTGGGTGCGCTGCTGGCCCTCGCCCTGGAGTCGCCCCTGGGCCTCCGCCAGGGACTCCTCGGCCCGGGTCCTCCGCTGGAGCTCCTCCTGGAGCTGGACCTGCACATCCCCGAGCGCAGCCTCCCACCGCGCGCGCCGCTCCGCCTCCGCGTCCAACGCCTCGCGGCTCTGCGCGAGCGCCTGTCGCGCCTCGCTCAACCCCGCCTCGGCCTCCGCGAGCGCCGCTTCCGAAGACTCCCGGCGCCCCTTCTCCGTCTCCAGCTCCGCGCGCAGCACCTCCAACGCGGAGCCCGACTTCAACCGTCCCTCCCGCTCGGCCTCGAGCGTCGCCTGGACCTCCGCCAGCGAAGCCTCCAGCGTCGCCCGCCGCTCCACCTCCGCGTCCAGCGCCTCACGGGTCCGCGCCAGCGTGGCCTCGGCCTCCACGAGCCGCTGCGTCGCGCTCTCCAGCTTGCCGCGAGACACCCGCAGCGCGTCCTCGACCGCGGCGCGAGCCTCGCGCTCCTGGTCCAGCTCGCCGCCCACCCGCGCGGCCAGCGCCGCCGTGGAGTCCCGCTCCTCCCGCGCCGTCTCCAGGTCCGCCTGCGCGGCCTGCAGCGTCGCCTCCAGCTCCTCCGCGCGCGCCGACTCCTCACGACGGGAACGACTGAGCGAGGAGACCTCCGCCTCCAGCTCCACCACCCGCCGCACCAGCGCCTGACGCTCGTCCTCCAGCTCCCGCTTGCGAGCCTCGGTCTCCGCGCGGATGGCGGCCTCGGTGCGAGCCTCCTCCCCCAGCACCTCCACCCTGCCCCGCTCGACCTGGAGCTCCCCCTCCAGCGCCGACAGCCGCGCCTGGAGCTGGGCACGCTCCGCCTCCAACGTCCCGGCAAGCCCCGCCTCGACCCGGGCGCGCTCCTCCTCCAATCCGGAGATGCGCACGCGGGCCTCGTGAAGCGACTCCTCCAGCTTCTGGGACGTCGCCCGGGCCAGGGCCTCGCGCTCGGTGAGCGCCGCCAGCTCGCGCGTCAGTCGGGCCTCGCGCGCCTGCGCGGCGACGAGCTCCGTCTCCTGCCCGCGCCCCTCGGCCTGGAGCGCCTCCAGCCGGGCCTCCGCGTCCCGCCGCGAGCCCTCGGCCGACGCCGCCCGCAGCGACGCCTCCGTCAGCTCCCGCGTCGCGCGCGCCAGCTCCGCTTCCTTCAAGGACAGGGCCGCCGCCGCCTCGCGCGCGGCCTCCTCGGCCCGAGCCGTCCCAATCTTCAGGTGCTCCACCGCCGCCAGGGCCGCCGAGTACTGCTCGGCGATGCGCAGCTCCCGCTCCCGCGCGGCCTCCGCGGCGCGACGCCGGTCCTCCACCTGCTCCCCGGCGCGCTCCGCCACCAACCGGTCCTTCTCCCGGTCGATGCGCAGCGTGGTCAGCTCATCCTGCAGCTCCCGCACCTGCGTGTACGCCGCCGTCAGCCGCTCCCGAGCCTCCTCCAGGGACGCGGCCTGCTCCTCACGCCGCGCGCGCTCCAGCCGGAGCGTCTCCTGCCCCGCGAGCAGCTGGACCCCGGCCTCCGCCTGCGCCCGCTGCGCCGCCTCCACCTCCAACCGCTGCGCCGTCAGCCGACGGTCCGCGTCCCCCAGCCGCTCGTGCGCGACCTGGAGCTCCAGCTCCCGCCGACGCAGCTTCCCGGCCAGGTCATCGCGCTCGCGCTGCGACTCCGGTGTGCCCCGCGCCTGCTCCAACTGCGCGGTGAGCCGGGCCACCTCCTCGCGCGCCTCCTCCAACACCGGCTTGAGCGAGGCCACCTCCTCCTCGCGCGCCGTCAGCTCGGTGCGAAGCCGCGTCAGCGACTCCTTCAACCGCCCGCTGCGCTCCTCCCAGGACTTCGCGCGGGCGACCACCTCATCCAGCTTGCCCCGCGTGAAGGCCAACGGCTCCGGCGGCAGCTGCACCCACGTGGGGTCCACCACCCGCGCCGGCTCCAGCCCCGCCACCACCACGAAGTACGCCGCCTCGCTGGTCTGCACCAGCGAGCCATCCACCTGCAGCCCATCCCCCTTCTCGAACGCCAGCTGGTACCCCAGCACCGGCGACTGCGTGGCCACCTCCACCTGGGGGAAGTGCACGTTGAGCGCATCCAGGAGCAGCCCGTACGTCGGCGGCGGCGAGCCCTCCTCGGCCTCCAGCAGCTGCGGCAGCGCCAGGCCCGCGATGTTGCGCAGGCCGCCCACCAGGAAGCCCTGCTTCGCCACCAGCCGCGCCAGCTCCGCGAGCAGCTCCGGGGCCCGGACGTACGGGGCCAGGTCCGCCACCATCACCACGTCGAAGCTGCCCGGCTCGAAGTCGTCGTAGATGTTGGCGCGGTAACGCAGCGTGGGCCCACCGTGCGCCTTCTGCGCCGCCGACACCGCCTTCACGTCCGCGTCGCACGCCACCACCGCGCGCGCGCCACGCTCCAGCAGGAAACGCGCGCTCTCGCCTCCGGTGGAGGCCACCGCGTCGACCTCCAGCACCCGGCGGCGCGCGAAGAGGCTCTCGGCGAAGATGTAGCGGGGCAGCAGTTCACTGGGCCCCATGCGACGGAATGTGTGATGCATGGGTGTGTTCGGGGGTAGGAGTATAGCCGTGGGCCTCCGCGCCCCAAGGAAAGCGCCAGGCCACACGGTGGCCCCGGCGCCCGGACGTCAGGAGAGCAGGCGACATGAACGGAGCGGCACAGCAGGGCTTTGGCTATCGCGCACGGCGGACCTTCACGCGGTTGCTCGTGTTTTTCCTGATTATTGGACTCGGAGGTGTGGTCGTCTTCCTCCTGTCCCAGCTCAACGCGCGCACCTTCACCCTGGCCCCCGTGGACGGGCAGCTTGTCGTGATGAAGGGCCGCATGGCCCCCATGGGC
Organism: Myxococcus sp. AB025B; assembly: GCF_006518215.1. Lineage (NCBI taxonomy): Bacteria > Pseudomonadati > Myxococcota > Myxococcia > Myxococcales > Myxococcaceae > Myxococcus > Myxococcus sp. AB025B. The sequence goes on along the minus strand of NZ_SRLW01000108.1, from coordinate 15 downwards.
GCCGTCCCCTACCGC
>NZ_SRLW01000107.1:0-29669 GCF_006518215.1 Myxococcus sp. AB025B | reverse complement strand
GGGTGGGGAAGCGCTCCTCCAGGCGCTCTCCGGCGGAGAGCCTGGGGCGGGAGATGAGCGCGGACGTCGTGGCGCCGCGCGTGTTGAGTCGCGGCGCGAGCGCCCAGGCGCTGCCCTGGGGATAGCCGCGCAGGTCGAGCACCAGGCCCCGCGTGTCCTTCAGGGCGGTGAGCATGGGGTCCACGGACTCGGCGCGCAGCCTGCGCAGGTCCACGTAGCCGATGCCGCCGCCCAGCATCTTCCAGGGGGCGTCATCGCGGGGTGGGGGACGCAGGAACGGGAGGAAGTCGCGCGAGCGCGGCAGGCGTGACTCCTTGAGGCGGCCGTCGGCGCCCTGGAGCATGACCTCGACGGGCTTGCCGTCCGCGCCCGCGAGCAACAGGCTGGCGACGCGCTCGGCCCTCGCGGCGTCGTGTGAGGCACCGAGGAGGGAGGTGAGTCGCCGCGCGTGCAGGGCGACGGGCTCCTGGTCCACGGCGACCACCTCGTCGCCCACGTGGATGCCGGCGGCGCGGGTGACCTCGGGCGCGGGCAGCTCCGTCACGATGAAGCGCCCCTGCACGGGCCGCAGGACGACGGGCGCGGTGGCCTCGGCGAGAGAGCGCAGCGGCTGGCCCTGCTCCGCGACGAAGATGTGTCCGTCGTGGACGCGCGCGGCCAGGGTGTAGAGGACCTGTGTGTAGGCGCGAGCGTCCGCCGCCGCGCGAGCCTGACCGAGGAACGTGGGCAGGACGGCGTCCCAGTCCCGCAGGGCCTTCGGGTCGGGATGAAACAAGCGCATCACGTTCCAGAACCGGATGACGGCGAGCAGCCGATGCGGCTCCGGTGGATACACCGGGTCCTCGTACATCGCCTCGGCGCTGATGATGGGGAGCGCGGAGGCGGACCTCGATGGGGCTGCGCTCGCGCGAGTCCTCGTCCCCGACGTGCCCGAGCGCACCCGCTGGAGCGCGGCCTGGAACGCGGGCCCCGAGTCACCCTCGTCCGCCTCCACCGGCACGGTGACGTCCGCGGACAGTCCCGAGGCACCGGAGGCGAACACGAGCTCCGAGGCGCGCACCACCGCGCGATATCCCCCGGGCAGCGGCAGCGTGCGAGTCCTCACGGCGGAGGACTCATCGAGCCCACCCTGCGCGATGACTCGCGTGCGAGGCGTGGACATCAGCGAGAGCACCAGCGGCGTCAGCGGCGTCCGCGCGTTGACGAGCAGCGCCACCGAGCGCTTCGGCGTCCCGGGCACCGGCGTGAAGCTCCGCGCGAGCCGCGTCTCGACGGACGCGCTGTAGCCCCCGGAGCTGGGGCCCCACTGCACGGGATGGCCCGAGTACACACGGAAGCGCTCCGCGGGCGCCGTCAGCTCCTCCGCCACCAGCGAGCGCTCCAGGAAGCCGAGCGACATCTCCGCCCACGCGGCCTCGGCATCCCCGCTCACGCGCAGGTCGATGACCACGCGGCGAGCCCGCGCGAGCTCCGGCTCCAGCGCGCCCATCGCGGGATACAGCGCGTCGACATTCGCGAAGGTTCGGTCCAGGTCCAGCACCAGCGCGTCACCCACCCAGCGCGACAGCGGGCCCGGCGCGGTGCTCGTGGCCACCCCCGGCTCATCCCGCACGACCCGGGTGAGCGGGTCCTCGAGCGTGCGCAGCATGCCGCCCACCGTCGCGGCGAGCGCCTCGGGTGTGCCCGCCGCGAGCGCACCGGGCAGCGCGGCGAGCAGCGCCGCATCCCAATCGACCGCGCCCGTCGCGAGCGCCGGATGCGCGTACTTCACCTCGCCCCAGACGCGCCCCAGCGCCGCGGCGTTCTCCAGCGCGGGCGCGACGCTCGCGCCCGGTCCACCCGGCTCCGCGCCCGCTCCGCCCCCCGCGCCGAGCAGCACCGTCAACACCCCGACACCGAGTGCCCAGGTCGGCACCCGTCGGATTCTCACGTGCTCCACAACCACCTCCGATGACGGCCCCGCCCGCTCGACACCACCCTCACGGGAAAGTTCCCGAGCCAACCGCTCCGAGGCGTCTGCCGGCGCCCTCATCGAGGCTCCGCGTTCAAGCGCGTCCACGCCTGGTGAAGCGCGTGGCCGGGGGCGTGGGTGCCGGGTCTTCTTCGCGTGGTGGAAGTGCTCGCGGGGAGCAGTCGTCTGCAAGGGCTGGCTCCCTCGCTCCAGGCGTGTGGCCCGGCCATGCTCATGGCTGCGAGGTCTCGCGCGGCGCTCGACACCCGTACACCTGGAACTGGAGAACGTTCATGCGACGTCTGAACCTCATTGCGACTCCCTCTCTCGTGGTGGCCCTGTGCGCGTTGCTCGCGAGCGGCTGCGGTGGCTCACCCGGGCCCGACGCGGAGCCGTCCACCGGCGCGCCCCAGTCCGGCGGCCTGGAGGGTGCGCCCGGCACCGACGAGGGCGAGGCCGCGGGAGCCGACTCCGATGATCCGTTCCACCCGCTCAACGCGGGCAAGGTCACCCTCTGCCACATCCCGCCGGGCAACCCCGACAACGCGCACTCCATCACCGTGGGCCTGGCCGCCGTGAAGGCCCACGTCAAGCACGGCGACACGCTGGGCGCCTGTGGCAGCGAACCCGACGCGGGCACCGGCGGTGAGCCCGACGCGGGCACCGGCGGCGAGCCCGACGCGGGCACGGGTGGCGAGCCGGATGCCGGCTCCTGCCAGCCCGTGGAGGCGCCCTGTGGCGAAGGCGCTGCCTGCTGCTCGGACCTGGCCTGCTCGACCGACGGCTACTGCGAGCCCATCATCGGCTGATGAACAGGGCCCACCGGCCCTCCCGAAGACGACGTCTCACCCGGACCCCTCCGGCGGCGCCCCGTGGCTCCGCCCGAGGGGTCTTCCTGTTTCCGGGGTGAGCCATGCCCCCCGGTTCATCCTCATCACATCTTTTGACTCAAGGAACCCGACCCCGTGCGTCTTCCCTCCAGGGGGGCGGCGAGACAGGAAAGCCGTGAAACGTGTTCCACAAAACATGGGAGTGAGACGGAGAGAAAAGGAATCCCAGAAACCCAACCGCGCATTGCGAGTCGAGCGGTAAAGTTTTCAACCGAATGGCTGTAGTTTCTGCGGAGAGAGCAGGGGAGACTTCCAGCAATGAGGGCGCGTTCCTCCCTCACTGTCCGGAACCCGAAGTCCACGACTCCATTCGCATGAAGCGCCGGTGCCAGCGCGGTTGAATCGAGGGTGGCACACGACTCGCAACCCGTCTTCCGAATCACCCTGTCCCCGCGTCCCCCAATCGCCCCGTGTTCGTCCAGAACGTCATCTGCTCCTGCGTGCCTCCGCACTCCGACCCCAGTGAGTGTCCGACCTGGGTGCGTCCTCACCGGCACACGCCGGCGGAAGGGAACACGATGTTGTACGCGGGGACGCCGCCACCGCCCGTCCGGGTGGAGACGCTGACGCCGGTCCCCACGCCCGTGCCGGGCTCGTTGGTGGGGCACCAGCTGGGGCACTTCAAGCTGCTGAAGGAGCTGGGCCGCGGCGGCATGGGGACGGTGATGCTGGCCGAGCACGCCCTCATCCAGAAGCGCGTGGCCATCAAGGTGCTGCACTCGCACCTGGCACAGGACCCGGACCTGGTGGCCCGCTTCCTGTCGGAGGCGCGCACGCTGACGGTGGTGCAGCACGAGAACGTCGTCGCGCTCTACGACTTGGACACGCGCGACGGCCGTCCCTACCTGGTGATGGAGTACCTGGAGGGGCAGAGCCTGGCGGCCTTCGCCAAGGAGCCGCTGCCGCCCGCGCTGGTGGTGGACCTGCTCTCCCAGGTGTGTGACGCGCTGGGCGCGGCGCACGCGCACGGCATCGTCCACCGTGACTTGAAGCCGGCCAACGTCTTCCTGGTGCCGGGGCCGCAGGGCCGCCAGCGCGTGAAGCTCCTGGACTTCGGCATCGCCAAGCTGCTGTCGCGCCCGGCGGGCGTGCACACCACGGAGGTGGGCGTGCTGCTGGGGACGCCGGAGTTCATGGCCCCCGAGCAGTGCGGCGACGAAGTGGTGGACGCGCGCACGGACCTCTACGCGGTGGGCGTTCTGGGCTACTTCCTGCTCACCGGACGCGTGCCCTTCGCGGGCCGCACCGCGGCGGAGGTGCTCATCGGCCACCTCCAGAAGCCGCCGGTGCCGCCGCACGAGGTGCGCCCGGACGTGCCCAGGACGCTGTCGCGCGTGCTCCTGCGCGCTCTGGCCAAGCGCCCCGCGGACCGCTTCGCCCAGGCCTCGGACCTGCGCGCCGCGCTCGCCACCGCGCTCGTGCCCGAGCCGGAGCCCGCGGCGCCCGGCTTCACCGCCCGGGTGCGCATGGCGGGCGCGCCGCACTCGCACGAGCTGTCGTGCGAGTGGGTGGGCCGCGCCGGCCTCTTCCTGCACACGCCCGCCGCGCCGCCGCCGCTGCTCTCCGACGTGGGGCTGCTGCTGCGGCTGCCCGGCGGAGAGCTCGCCTGCACCGGCCAGGTGGTGCGCCACGTGACGGAGGAGCAGGCCAGGGCCTGGCGCATGTCGCCGGGCTTCGGCGTGCAGCTTCGCGACACGTCCCCCGCCTTCCAGGAGGCGCTCGCCCGGCTGAAGTCCGGCGTGCGCCTGGAGCCGCCCACGCCGCCGCCGTCCCCCATGCGCGAGGACGCCGAGGCGGAGCGCGTGCTCCAGGGCTTCCGCAACCGGATGTCCCAAGACCACTACGCCGTGCTGGAGGTCCCCCGGGACGCCACGCCGGAGACCCTGCGCGTGGGCGCCCAGCGCGTCCGCGCGGCGCTCGAGCCCCTCAAGGCGCGCAACCTGTCCCTGGGCCAGCGCGCCCAGTTGGAGCGGGTGGGGGAGCGGGTGGCCGCGGCGCTGCATGCGCTGGGGCACGTGGAGCGCCGGGCGGAGTACGACGCGCGCCTGGGCAACGTGGAGGGCGTGGAGCGCTGCCTCGCCGCGGGCCTCACCGCCACGGCGCTGGAGCACTGCCGTCGCCGCTTCCTCGCCGAGTTCCCCGGCCGCGACGGCCGCGCCGCGGTGCAGCGGCTGTCCGGTGACGCGCTGGCCTCGGTGGGCCGGCTGCAGGAGGCGCTCGCCGCCTATGAGCAGGCCGTGCGCATGGACCCGTTGGATCTGGAAGGGCTCAAGCGCTGGCGCATGCTCCGGGCCCGGCTGCGCAACACGCCCACGCCCCGGTAGGCGGGCGGCCGGGCGCCAGGGGTGGACCCACGTACCTTGCGTCCCGGGGTGGGCTCCTCGTTAATCCACCCTGTACCCATGGCCTCCGACTCCGACGACTCGCTTCCCCCCCAAGGGCGCTTCACCCGGCTGCGCAAGCTGGCGGGCCTCTCCATGCAGGTGGGCACCGACGTGCTCAAGAGCAGCGCGAAGCGCCTGACGGGCGGCACGCCGGAACTGCTCAGCATGAACGCCGCGGAGAAGCTGGTCTCCACCCTGGGGGAGCTCAAGGGCGCGGCCATGAAGCTGGGCCAGGCCCTCTCCATGGACCCGGACCTGCTCACCCCCGAGGTGCGCCAGGTCCTCGCCCGCCTGCAGAACCAGGCCCCCTCCATGTCCTACGACATGGTGTCGCGCGTGGTGCGCGAGGAGCTGGGCTGCCCCCCCGAGGAGGCCTTCCGCGAGTTCAGCCGCGAGCCCCTGGCCGCCGCCTCCCTGGGCCAGGTGCACCGCGCGGTGCTCGCGGACGGGCGCCCCGTGGCGGTGAAGGTGCAGTACCCAGGCATCGCCGAGTCGCTGACGCACGACATGGAGAACCTGGGCCTCGTCGTGAAGACGATGTCCAAGGCCTCGCGGCTGATGGACGGCTCGGCGTACTTCCAGGAGTTCCGCGACGAGCTGCTGCTGGAGCTGGACTACCGGCGCGAGGCGGAGCTCGCCCGGGGCTTCGCCAGGAGCGTGGCCCGGCTGGAGGACCTCCACGTCCCCGGCGTCATCGACGGCCACAGCGCCGGGCGCGTGCTGACCATGGAGCTGCTGGAGGGCCTGACGCTCAAGGACTGGGTGACGAAGGAGGCCTCCAACGAGGAGCGCTTCCGCGTGTCGCGCCAGCTCATCCGCGCCACGTACGGGCCCTTCTTCGGCGCGGGCGAAATCCACGCGGACCCGCACCCGGGCAACTTCATGGTGATGCCGGACGGGCGGCTGGGCCTGCTCGACTTCGGCTCCATCAAGCGCTTCAGCTCGCGCTTCGTGGACGCCAACCGGCGCATGTTCCAGCAGTCCCTGAAGCTGGAGCCCTTCGACGTGCTGCGGCTGAGCCTGGAGGTGGGCTTCACGGTGGAGCTGCCCGGCGACGAGGCCGCGGACCTCATCCGCGAGGTGCTGCACATCGCCGGCAGGCCCATGCGCACCACCCCGTACGACTACACGTCCTGCGAAATCCCCCGCGACATGCGCAACCACTTCACGCGCAACGCGGCCCGGTTCCTCAAAATCAAGCCGCCGCCGGAGGCGGTGATGTTCTTCCGCTCCACGGGGGGGCTGGCCCAGAACCTGCGGCTCATCGGTGCCCGCGGGGACTTCCGCGGCGTCTTCCTGGAGATGGCGGAGCTGCTCGGCTGAGAGCAGCCCGCGCGCGTGCTACGGCGCGGACGAGGCCGCCTGGCCGCGGCCCTTGGCGTGGATGGCGTGGAGCCTCCGCGCCAGCTCCTCGCCCTGGGTGCTCTTGGTGATGTAGCCGTCCGCGCCCGACTCCAGCGCCAGCTTGCGCAGCTGCGACTCGTCCGACGCGGAGAAGAGCACGAAGCGTGTGCCCACCGGGGCCTGCCCCCGCGCCAGCGTCAGCACCTTGTCACCGGTGAGGGCCGGGATGTTCACGTCCAGCAGCACCAGGTCCGGCATCGTCGTGCGCACCAGGTTGGACACGCCCAACGAGGAGCGGTGGGTGCGCACATCGAACCCGTACGCCGACAGCGAGCGCTCCGCGAGCGTGAGCTGCTCCTGGTCGTCATCCACCACCAGCACTCGGATTTTCATCTCCGACATGACTCCTCCCCCTCATGGGCGCCCGACGCCCACCGGATGTCGCCACCAGGCCGGGTGGCCTACGGATTATCACCTAGCCGAGGGCCGGCTGTCGCCCCCTTGCGCCCTCGCGAAGTCGCCCTTCGCGCCGCCGTGACAGGACGTGGTGGGTGGACCGGGTGTACCTCCACCCGCCCCGTCCACCCCGGCGGGGGCCCCGTGTCTCAGCCGGAGCGGTACTCGGAGGCCCGGCCGCCCCAGCCCGTGGCCGTCCGCCTGAGCGAGGGGAGGGTGAGGGTGAAGACGGCGCCACCCTCCGGGCGGTTGGACGCGACCAGGGTGCCGCGTGCCCGCGTCACCACCTCGTGCGCCATGGAGAGGCCCAGGCCCGTGCCGTGCTGGCCCTTGGTGGTGAAGAAGGGCTGGAAGATGGAGAGCAGGTGCTGCTCGGGGATGCCCGTGCCCTCGTCCTCCACGGTGATGACGACCTGGCCCGCCGGCGTCTGGTGGCCGCGCACGCGCAGGGTGCCGCCCCGGGGCATGGCGTCGCGGCCGTTGCGCAGCAGGTTGAGGAACACACAGCGCAGGTCCGCCGCGGAGCTCTCCACCAGCGGCATCCGGGGCACGTCCACGTCCAGGTGCAGGCTCAGCCCCTCGCGCGCGGCCCGCGACTCCAGCTCCCCCCGGGCGATCTCCACCGCGTCACGCACCACGTCGGCCAGCTGCACCGGCTCCACCGGGGACTCGGGCTTCTGCCGCGCGAAGTCGCGCAGCCGCGACAGCCGCGTCGTCGCGTCCGCCACGATTCGCAACAGCGTGTCCACGTGGGCCGGCGTCTCCTGCTCACCCTGCTTGCCAGGGCGGGTCTGGAGCAGCTCCAGCCGCAGCTTCATGGCCACCAGCAGGCTGCTCAAGTCATGCGCGATTCCCGAGGCCTGCTCGCTGAGCATGCGCAGGTGCTCGCGCTCCGCCAGGGCGCGGCGCTCCTTCTCCAGCGCCTCCTCCTGGCGCGCCTGCTCGGTGATGTCCCGGGCGAGCACCAGGACGACCCGGGGCGTCAGGTCCGCGCGGACATGCCGGACGCCCACCTCCAATTGCTGATGCCCCCCCGCGTAGGTGTAGCGCGAGACGCGGGCCAATTCCTCCGGCGCCGACTCCAGCGCCCGCACCTCCGCGGCCACGACGCTGCGCAGCGTGAGCAGTGCGGGCCCCTCCTCCTGTCCACGCTCTGTCAAACGCCTCCAGGGTCCCCGGGCCAGTGTGAGGGATTGCCAGCGCAGGTTGACATAGAGCACCGCGTCACCCCGGAGCAGGGCCACCGCGCCTGCAATGCCTTCCAGGGCCCACGAGTGTCGGGAGGGCGTCAGCGGCTCGTCCTCGAAGTCGGGCCCGTGTGTCTTGTTCACCTTTTCGAGGAGGGCCGCCAGCTCATGCTCGGTCGACGACGCGGGTGACATGCGTTGAGCTGTAACCCAGGGCGCGGCACGCGGCAAGGGAGGGTCCCCCGCCCTCACGGAGCCCCAGCCCGCACGGGTATGTATGGTGTGGACTGTGCTGCCATTCCCCCGTGCGCCGGCTGCGAAAGACTGACATACGGAAGGGTGCCCGACATGGACAGCATCCCTGGATGGAGGCTCCGCACGCCAGTGAATGGCCTACCTTGAACAGTCCTTGAACAACTTTTGAACATCGCCTGATGAACAAGGTCGCGGAAGGGCTCTCGTCGGAAGTGAATCCCGAGGGCTCTCATCGCATCTGGAGTGATGATGACGACAGACATTTCCAATGAGAGAATCCGGGTGGCGCTCCTGGAGGACCAGCAGGTCTTCAGGGAGAGTCTGGTATTGGTCCTCGAGAGCGCGGGCATGGACGTGGTGGCGCGCTGCTCCCAGACGCCACCCTTCCTGGCGCGGGTGCGCGAGCAGATGCCGCACGTGGCGGTGTTGGACCTGAAGCTGGAGCCGCCGGACCAGGACGGGACGACGACGGGGATGACGGCGCTGCAGTGCCTGCATGACTTCTATCCGTCGGTGCGGTCCCTGGTGTTGTCGAGCCACCACGAGCCGGAGGTGGTGGAGCAGTGCCTGCAGGCGGGCGCCGCGGGCTACCTGTGGAAGCACAACGTGGGCTGCGCGGAGGTGGTGGAGGCGGTGACGCGCGTGGCGCGCGGGGAGCGGCTGATGCCGCCCGGGCTGTCGTGGGTGCCGTCGCTGCCGGGTTTCATGATGCAGCACGAGGTGCCGACGGGCGGCGCGGAGCTGGGGCTGCTCACGCCGCGCGAGCGCGAGGTGCTGGGGTACGTGGCCGCGGGCGCGGACAACCTCAAGATTGCCGCGTGCCTGAGCATCACCGAGCGCACGGTGAAGGCGCACATCACCAGCATCTACAAGAAGATTGGCTCGGAGAACCGCACGCAGCTGGCGGTGCTCGCGCTGCAGCTGGGCGTTCAGCGCCCGGCAGGCATCTGAGACCGCGGTGCGTCAGCACTTGCAGGCAATGGGCGCGGGCGCGGGCGCATGAGAGGGTGGGTGGACCCGTGGCGCTCCACTCCCGAAAACCCCCGCGCGCGGGTCTTCGCGTCACCGTCCCCGGCGGGCCAGGGCAGCTCCGAACGCAGCGGCTGCCCTGGCCCGTTCACTGTCGACGCTGCACGGCGTCAGGGCTTCTGGGCCGTCACCAGCTCGAAGGGGCCGCCGGGCAGCACGCGCACGTGGTGGAAGCCCGCCTGCGCGAGCATCCGCTCGTAGAGCTCCACCTCGCGCAGCCGGCTGACGCACGAGTCCACGCCGATGAGGAAGTAGGTCCAGAAGAACTGCGCGGCCAGGCGCTCCGGGGTGCGGAACTCCTCGCAGATGATGACGCGCCCGCCCGAGGGCAGCGCCGCCCACGCCGCCTGCAAGAGCGCCTGCGCCGTCTGCGGCGCCCAGTCGTGCAGCACGCGCACGAAGCTCATCACGTCGTAGCCCTCGGGCAGCGGCTCCTTCAGGAAGTCCCCGGCCACGAAGCCCAGGCGCGAGGCGGACAGGCCGAAGCGCTCGCGCGTGCGCTCCACCAGCGCGAGCGTCGCCGGCAGGTTGAAGACATCCACCTTCAAGCCCGGGTGCTCTCGCGACAGGTGCGCCGCGAGGCTGCCGTCGCCGCCGCCCACGTCGAGCACGCGCTGGCCGTCCCTCCACAGCGCGGGCGCGTGCAGGCGCAGCGCCTCGAGGATGGGCGGCAGCCCCGCCGCCATGCTCGTCTCGAAGCCCTCCAGCTGTTCGGGGGTGCGCAGGGGCCAGTCGAAGTCCGCGGGGGCGATGGAGTGGTGCCCGCGCAGCACCTCCGGCAGCCGGCCGTGCAGGGTGCGCCAGGCGAACTTCTCGCGGTCCGTCTCCCGGCCGTCGGGCCCCAGCACCGCGAGGGCCGCGTCGCGCAGGCCCTCCACCGCGTGGTAGCGCGCGGACGCGAGCGCGTCCGTGTCCTGCTCGCGCGTCACCAGGCCCAGGCTCTCCAGACAGTCGAGCAGCTTGTAGAGCCGGCCCGGCACCAGGCCATGCCTCGCGGCCAGCTGGGCCAGGGTGATGGGCTCGGGGCCCTCCAGCGACTCGAGCAGCCCCAGCTCCAGCGACGCCGTCAGCACGTCCACCGCCTTGGCGCCGTTGTAGAGCAGGTGCAGCAGCGCGCGAGGCGAGCGCTCCACTCCGCCCGCCCTCGACGTCACGACTCGCCCCGGGTGGGCGTGAAGCCCGCGTGCGCCACCGGGCACCCGCCGCCCGTCCTGGCGGGCGCCGCGTAGGCCGCCGCGCTCATCGCGCCCTCCATGCAGCCGTCACGGCGCGCGCCCGGGGAATGGCCTCCCTCCCGGCGCCAGCCGGCCGTCAGCTCCACGCGCACGTCCCAGAGCTGACGGAACAGGGGCAGCGTCATCCGCCCCGCGAGCACCTGCGTGGGCAGCCCGTCCAGCGCCTTCACCGAGCGGTCCACGCCGATGGTGCGCCGCACCAACTGGAAGTGTCGGTACAGCCAGCCCTGGAAGGCCTCGTCCACGTCCACCAACTGCTCGCACAGCCGCTTCAGGTCGTCCGGCCCGCCGCCCGAGTACACCTCCAGGAGCGTGCGCGAGCGCCGCGCGAGCAGCCGCTCCAGCGCGGCCTCCAGTCCCTCCGACGCCTTGCGCAGCATGTTGTAGCCCGGCGACTCCTGGCCGCTGCCGTTGCCCAGGCTGCGGCGGATGACCTGATAGGTGTCCGGCGTCATCGTCTCCATCACCCCCAGCTCCGCCTCCAGGCTCCGGAGGATTCGCACCAGCCGCTCCAGCCTGGCGGACGCGGCCCACAGGGCGTCCCGGTCCAGCTCCGCCACCACCTCCACCGCCTCGCGCGAGCCCAGCTTCAGCCACAGCTCCTGCGCCTGGTGCACCACCTGGAACATCAGCTCGTCGTGCGAGACGCGCTCCTCCTCCGACGCCTGCAGCGACAACAGCTGCTGCGTCTTCAGATAGACCTCGTAGTCCAGCTCCCCCTTCCCCACCCACTTCTTCAACAGGGGGTTGAACAGCGGCTCAGCCAGTTCTTGTCGTAACTTTTCCGCAGGACTGTAATCGTTGAACGTGTGCATGGACCCCTCCGGAGGGGAGAATTGGGCATTCAGGGGCGGAGAGCGAAGCAGACGTGCCCGACGGTGACGGCCAGAGGCTCGCGACGACGACGGTGCTGCTGCTGCGGGTGGGCGCCGCGCCAAGGCCCTTTCGGGCACGAGGCGCGGCGGTGAGGGCTTCAGGGTGAAGGCGGGCGCGGCTTGAGGCGGAAGGTGCGCAGCCGGTTGGCCAGCTCCTCCCCCTGGACGCTCTTGGAGATGTAGCCGTCCGCGCCGGACGCCAGCGCGAGCGAGCGCAGCTTCGACTCGTCGGAGGCCGAGTAGAGGATGAACTTCGTCTTGGCGGACGCGTACTGGCGCGCCAGGTTGACGACCTTGTCGCCCTTGAGGGCGGGGAAGTTCACGTCGATGAGCACGAAGTCCGGCTCCGACTGGCTCACCAGGTTGGACACACCCAAAGCCGAGGTGTGGGTGAGCACCTCGAAGCCATACGCGCTCAGCGAGCGCTGCACGAGGTCGAGCAGGTCCGGGTCATCGTCCACCACCAGGACGCGTGCTTTTTCTTCAGCCATGGCTTCTCCCTAGATGCTTGCGGATCATCTCGAGCAACTGGTCACGATCAAGGGGCTTGGTGAGGTACGCGGTGCAACCGGCCGCGTGCGCCTTGTCCTGATATTCACGCCCCGCGTGAGCCGTCACCGCGATGACGGGCACGTTGGCCACGGAGGGTACCGCACGCAAGCGACGTGTTGCCTCCCAACCATCCAACCGCGGTAGGGACAGGTCCATCAGGATGAGGTCCGGATTGTCGCGCGTGGCGCGCTCCAGGCCGTGCTCTCCGTCCTCCGCTTCGATGACTTCGAACAGTCCCCCCAGGTAGCGCCGGACGATGTCCCGATTCTGGGCACTGTCCTCCACGTACAGGATGCGCGGCAGCCGCCCCGCGGACGCGGCGCGCTGGGAGAGCAGCAGGCCCTTGGCCTGGGCGATGACGTCCTCGAGCGCGTGGCCGCCCTTCTTCACGAAGCCGGCGAAGCCGTCGCGCAGCAGCGCCTCCTCCTCGTGGGTGAGCGACTTGCCGGTGAGCACCACCACGGGCACCTGGAGCTTCTCGGCGCGCAGGCGCCGGAGCACCTCGAAGCCGTCCAGGTTGGGCATCATCAAGTCCAACACGACGAGCGACGGCGGGGACACGCGCGCCTTGAGCAGCGCGTCCTCGCCGCTCCGGGCCTCGGCGGTGCTGAAGCCCGCGCGGCGCAGGTTGCGGCTGACCAGCTCGCGCGTGGCGGAGTCGTCGTCCACCACCAGCACTTCGCCCACCCCGGCGGACGAGCCCAGCGACTGGGCCAGGCTGCGCTGCACCACCTCCACCAGCCGCTCGGGCTCCACGGGTTTGACCAGGTACTCGCACGCGCCCAGCGAGAAGCCGCGCGAGCGCTGCTCCTCCACGGAGATGAGGATGACGGGGATGCCCGCGAGCGCCGGCTCGCTCTTGAGCTGGCTGAGCACGCTCCACCCGTCCAGCTTGGGCAGGTGGATGTCCAGCAGGATGGCCTGGGGCTTGAGCTCCCGGGCCCGCTTGAGCGCGATGATGCCGTCCTCGGCCACCACCACCTTGAAGCCCACGGGCTCCAGCTGGCCCGTCACCAGCTGCTGGATGAGCGGATCATCATCCACCACCAGCACGGTGCTGCCCGGCTGCGCGAGCGCGCCCACGTGGCTGGCCACCTCCGCCACGGGCACGCCGCGCTCGGAGGGCTGCGCGGCCTGCGCGCCCGTCGCCGCGTCCGTGGTGTTGGGCAGGCGCACCGTGAAGGTGGTGCCGCGGCCCAGCGTGGACGTCACGGAGACGGTGCCGCCCAAGACGCGCGACAGCTCGCGCACGATGGCGAGCCCCAGGCCCGTGCCGCCCACCTTGCGCGTGGTGGAGCCGTCCACCTGGCGGAACTTCTCGAAGATGAAGGGGAGCTGGTCGGCGGGGATGCCCACGCCGGTGTCCTCGACAATCATCACCACCTCGTCCCCGTTGGGGACCAGGCTCAGCGCCACCTCGCCCGTCTCGGTGAACTTGGCGGCGTTGCTCAACAGGTTGAGCATGATCTGCCGCAGCTTCAGCGCGTCGGTGCGCAGGGTCTCGACCGCCGCGTCCACGTGCACCGTGAGGGCCACGTCCTTGCCCTTGAGGTACTCCTTCACGGTGGCCATGCACTCCTCGGCCAGCTCGCGCACGTCCACGGGCTCCGTGACGACGTCCACCTTGCCCGACTCAATCTTGGACAGGTCCAGGATGTCGTTGATGAGCGCCAAGAGCGTCTTGGCGTTCGTCTTGACGACGTTGAGGTCCCTGCGGCCGTGGGCCGTCAGCCGCGAGCCCTCCTCGCGCATGAGCAGGTCGCAGTAGCCGATGATGCCGTTGAGCGGCGTGCGGATTTCATGGCTGAAGTTGGCCAGGAACTCGCTCTTGAGGCGGGCGGCGGCCTCGGCCTCGCGGGCGCGCTCCTCCTCGTTGCGCTTGGCCACCGCCAGCTCCTGGGCCAGCCGGTCCAGGTCCTCGTTCTGCTGGCGGATGATCTCCATCTGCAGCGCGCGCTGCTGATAGGACGCCAGCGAGCGGGCGGACACCGCGCGCGTGCGCTTGATCTCCTCCAGGCTCGCGGCCAGCTGCTTGTTGGCCGCCTCCAGCTCCGCCTTGGACGCGCGCAGCATCTCCTCGTTCTGCTTGCGCTCGGTGATGTCCTCGGTGACGCCCAGCACGTAGCGGGCCTCGCCGGAGGCGTCGAGCAGCGGCAGCTTGCGCGTGGCGAAGATGCGGTCCACGCCGCCGGCGCGCGCCACCTCCTCGAACGAGCGCATCTTCTTGGACGCGAGGATGTCCGAGTCGATGGCGATGAACGAGTCGGCCTGCTCCTTCGGGAAGTAGTCGTGGTCCAGCTTGCCGAGCAGCCACTCCTTGGTGACGCCGAACGCGTCCGCGAACGTCTTGTTCGCCACCACCAGCCGCCGCGTCGCCGCGTCCTTCACGAAGAGGACGAAGGGCAGGGCGTCGATGATGTTGCCCAATATCCAGTTGGCGTGATGCAGCTGCTCCTGGGTGGCGTCATGGCGCAGCCGGTCCCCGGCCAGCGGCAGCTCGCGCCGCAGCACGTGCCCCAGCCGGTTGAAGCGGTCCTCGCTGACGTAGTCGCGGGCGCCCGCGCGGGTGCTCGCCTCCAGCAGCTCGTCGCTCCACTCGCGGGACACGACGACGAACGGCAGCTCGCGCGAGTGCTTGCGCCACAGGGCTTGCGCCTCGGCGAAGCCCAGGCCGGGCAGCTCCGAGCCACACACGACGAGCGACCAGGGGCGGGCGAGCGCGGCCTCCAGGGCGGAGGCGCTGGTGGCGCGCTCGACGTGGGCGACGACACCCGCGTGCCCGAGCGCCTCTTCCACGCGCTGACACTCGCGCTCACTGGCGACGAGCAGCAGGGACGTGGCGTCCGCCACGGGGACGGAAGGGGGGAGGGAGGTGGCCATGACTCAGTTCGCCCCGAACACCAGCGCGGTCAACGTGGTGTTGATGTGGAACCCTGAATAGATTTCGAAGTGCACGTTCATCCCAGCGGCGGTGGGTGCGGCCTTCAGGGTCTCCGCGAGCTGGGCCACGCTGTTGGTCGCATGCGCGTACCACATGCGCCCGCCGCAGTGGAACAGGAGAGCGGCCTGGGGGTTCTGCACCCGGCGGGGCATCTCGTCGGTGAAGAAGCCGCGCGTCATGCCCGCCATGTCCCCCAGCTTCATCAGCTCCAGCTCCGTGCCCTCCTCCAGCAGGTTGGCGAAGAGGATGGAGCCGTCCTCCTGGGGCCGCCACGCGGCGCGGATGAAGTACTCGCGGCCCACGCGCAGCGCGGTGGGGCGCACCGCGAAGCCCTCGGGCGTGCCGAACTCCAAATCCTTCACGTCCTTGACGCCCAGGATTTCAGCGTAGCGCCTGGCGGCCGGGTGCCCGTCGATTTCCAGCGCGCGGGTGTGGCTCTCGTCCACCTTGGTGATGGTGAGCTTCTCCCCGGTGGGCACGTACCAGTGCGAGCGCAGGGCCGCCCAGGGGGCGCTGGTGCGGAACAGCGCCACCAGCACCGCGTCGGTGGCCACCTCGCCGTCCACGTGCACCAGCGCGGACTGCTTGGCCGGGTCGCGGTTGTCGTCGCTGGCCCCGCCGCCCACCAGCACCAGCGTCTGGCTGCGCTCCAGGATGCCCAGCAGCAGCTCTTCTTTCTTGTAACGAAAGCCATCGTCGATGACGAGGCCCACGTACCGCCTGGGGTCCAGGTCCTGCTGGCGCACGCCCAGGTCCTCGCACGCGCGCTTGATGGCGTTCTGCCCGGCGGTGATGGCGTCCACCGACAGCTGCGTGCCCAGCCCCAGTCCCACCTCCACGTCGCCGGAGAGCGCGGACAGCACCACGCTGCCCTCGTGGATGCCGGTGTTGTCCAGCTCGCCCGCCGTCGTCGCGCCGATGAGGCGCGTGCCCGGGGGGAGCCGCTCGCGCACCGCGCGGTTGAGCGCGTGCTGGTCCCGGTTGCGCGAGGCGAACATCGTCACCAGCACGGGCTTGACGCTGCCCAGCTGGCTCAAGAGGTCCTCCGCGGCCGCGGCCGGCTCCGTCAGCGTGGTTCGAGCCGTCTGCATCTTCACTTGGGCCATGGAGGACCTCCGAGGTGTCTGGCGGCGGCTACAGGCCGCTGCGCGGGTGCTGGGTATGACAGGCGCCGGTGCACTGCTGGAAGGACTCGGGTCCTCCGCCGACGTACATGCTCTCAATCTCCCCGAACTGGGCCTCGTGGCTCTTCGGGTAGCTCTTGTGGCACGACAGGCACGCGGCCTTGCTCGTGCGCTGGATGCTCTGCTTCGTCAGGTGGCAGGAGGAGCACTGCTCCAGCGGCTTGTCGAAGCGGTTGGAGCGCGAGTGGATGAAGTGCGTGCGCACGAAGACGGGCCCCTCCAGCTCGAAGCCCAGGGGCGCGTGGCAGCCCGAGCACGCGGCGCGGTTGTCGTTGCCGTGGAGCACCTGGGACAGCTCTCCGCCCTCGCTGTGGCAGCTGTTGCACGGGCCCGTGGTGAGCCTCGCCTCGGTGCGGCGCGGGGTGCCCACCTGGATTTCAATCGTCCGCGAGCCGGGCAGGTCCTCGCCCAGGTACGTGCGGCGGCCCTTCACCGTCACCAGGTAGGTGCCGGGCGTGGCGTCGGCGGGAATCTTGTACTGCCACTTGTCCGTGTTGGGCCGGTCCCACAGGCCCTCCTCCGGGAAGAAGGCGCCGCGGAAGACGATGTTGGCGAACGGGAGGATGGCGAACTGCGAGTACACGCCGTCGCGCGCCTCGGTGGCGACCACCTGCTCGTCCACCTCCGGGTCCAGGAAGGCCTCCAGCGCGATGACGCTGCGGATGGGCTGGATGTTCTGCGCGGGCCCGATGATTTGGGACATCAACATCCGCTCCCGGTGCTTGCGCCGGTAGTACGTCGTCGTCGCATCGAAGAAGGCCCGATAGTACTGGATGCCCGCCGCGTTTCCGTCCGGCGCGACCTCATTGTAGGACGGCAGACTGCCTTCGGGGTGCAGTCTGTTGCCCGCCCCGTCCTTCAGGGTGACCTGGAAGGTGATTTCGGACCCTGGGGCATAGGTGCCATCGCGGCGCGGCGGGGTGAGCGCCTTCACGTCGATGCCGAAGCCATAGGCGTAGTCGGCGTCGCGCACCTGCTCCACGGGGATGATGTAGGGCGTGAAGGGGCGCAGGCTCCAGCGCAGCCGCAGCGCGGTGGTGGTGTTGGTGAGCGTGAAGGCCTTCGCCTTGGCGTGCTCGTACGCGTTGCGCACCTCCACCAGCGCCTCCTCCTCGAACTTCCGGGCGCCCGTGCAGTTGGTGGGGGACTGGCAGTCGGTGATGGACTGGATGGCGCGCAGCCGGCGGATGAAGAAGTCGTCGGTGCGCTCGCGTCGCGAGTCCTCCGAGCCGATGTTGAGCACCACGGGCAGGCCCGTGAGCCGGCCGCGCGAGTCCACGGGCTCCACCGTGAAGATGCTCGGCACGTCCATCCACGCCGCGCCCCGGTAGAAGCGCCGACGGGTGAAGGCCCCCGGGCTGCCCAGCAGCACCGGCTCCTCGTCCACGGCCTTGAGGCCCGACCAGCCCAGCCCCGCGAAGTCGCTCTGCGTCTTCAGCGCGGCGAGCCCCGTGTCGCGGTTGGACAGCACCGAGGCGCGCAGGTCGATCTGGTTGATGTAGAAGCTCGAGCCCGCGCGCACGCGCAAGAGCTGCCCCTTGCCGTTGTCCACCTCGAGCGCCAGCCCCACCGGCTTGGGCAAAGGCGGCCACGGCCAACCGAACAGCTCCTGGGACTCCGACGCGGTCTCTCCAGCCTCCGGCGCCAGCGCCGCCTCGTCCAGGGACGCGTCTTCCGGTCCGCCGCAGGCCACCAGCAACCCCGTCACCAGGGCCCACGCCAACGTCTGGCGGGCCGTGGGGTAACCGAGCGAGCGGTGCGTACACGCTTCGCGCTGGGACCAGGGTGCTCCAAGTCCACCCATGGGTGACTCTCCTCGTACTTGTGGTTGAGGGCACCACCATTGGCGCCCCGGCCAGCGGACCCTGTAGCCCTTCGCCCGCATGGGGCGAGGGGGGCCGGATCTCTCCCGTTTCCGGGTTTCCCCGGTTCGAGCCTTTTTAGCCGTACGAAGAATATCTGGACTGAACAGACGCCTTCAACTTCTGGGAAAATAATCCGCCCTCTTTAAATCCCGGAAGCCTCCAAATGTTCGGATTTCCTCAATACGCTGCGGGCTGAACCGACTCAAGCGGTCGCTTGCAGGGGGATGTGAGCCCTGCCCTGCAGGGCACGGGGAAGTTCGACAGTGAATTCCGCGCCTTCCCCGATTCGGCTCCGGACGTGGATGGAGCCGCCATGGGCCTGGACCAGCTGCTGGACGATGTAGAGGCCCAGGCCGGTGCCGGGGGGGCGCCGGCCGTCGCCGTGGACGCGCTCGAAGCGATGGAACAGGCGCTGCTGGTCCCCGGGGGCGATGCCCAGGCCCGCGTCCTTGACGGTGACGCGCGCGTGGGAGGCGTCGGCGTGGACACTGATTTCCACGGGGTGGCCGTGGCCGAACTTGAGGGCGTTGTTGACCAGGTTGGTGAGGACGCGGTCCAGGCGCAGCCGGTCCCACGAGCCGGTGGTGTCCTGCTCCTGCACGCGCACGGTGAGCGCGCAGCCGGCGGCGGCGGCCTGCTCCGCGTGGCGCTCGGCCACCTCCCTGGTCAGCGCGGCCAGGTCCATCTGCTCGCGGTCCAGCGTCATGGGGCCCGCGGACAGGCTCGACAGGTCCAGCAGGTTGTGGAGCAGCCGGCCCATGCGCCGGGCCTCACCCTCCACGCCCACCAGGCCCTCGCGCAGCCGGGGCTCGTGCGCGTTCACCTCCAAGAGGCGAAGGCGCCTGAGGCGCAGCTGGAGTGACGACAGCGGGTTGCCCAGGTCATGCGCGGCCACGCCGATGAGCTCCAGCGCGCCCTGGGCCTCGGAGAGCAGGCGCGCGTTGTCCAGCGCGAGCGCGGCCCGGGCCGCCAGCTCCTCCATGAAGGCGCGGTCCACCTCGCCATAGCGCCGCGCGCCGGTGGACAGCAGGCACAGCGCGCCGAGCACGCGCGAGCCCACCGCCAGCGGCACGGTGAGCGAGGAGGTGACGCCCAGCACGCGCAAGAGCTCGCCGTGGGCGCTGCCCTCGAGCGCCACGGGCAGGTGCTCCGCTTCCACCTCCGAGAGGAGCTCCGCGCGGCCGGTGCACACCACGTGGCGGGGGCCCACCTCGTCCGCGTCGGGGCAGCGCAGGAGCGGCTCCCACAGGCGGCTGGCGGCCTGGTCGTCCGCGCACGCCACGGCCTGGGGCCGCACGCGGCCGTCGGCGGAGGGGAGGAAGAGGATGCACGCGTCGGCGACCTCGGGCACGCACAGGCGCGTGAGGGCCTCGCCCACCTCGCGCGCGCCGGACAAGGGCTGCAGCACGCGGCCCGCCTCGGCGAAGAGCGCCTGGGCGCGCTCCATGCGGCGCCGCTCGGTGATGTCGCGCGTCACCTCCGCGAAGCCGCGCAGCCGCCCGCGCGAGTCCGACAGCGCGGTCAGCAGCGTCTCCGCCCAGAAGCGCGTGCCGTCGCGCCGCACGCGCCAGCCCTCGGACAACAGGCGCCCCTCGCGTCGGGCGCGCTCCAGCTGGGCGCGAGGCAGGCCCGCGGCCACGGCGTCCTCGGGGTGCAGCCGCTCCAAGGCACAGCCCGCCACGTCCTCGGCGGCCCAGCCCGTCAGCCGCTGCGCGCCGGCGTTCCAGGCCGTCACCCGGCCGCGCGAATCCAGGAAGCACAAGGCGTAGTCCGTCACCGCCTCCATGAGCAGGCCCAGGCGCTGCTCGCTGTGCTCGTGGCGCGCGTGCAGCGGCGCCAGGAGGTGGCTCAGCACCAGCCCCAGCGCGCCCACGCCGGCCAGCCCCACGAAGCCCGCGAGCAGCGCCTGTCGCAAGGCCAGGCGGGAGACCTCCTCATGGGTGAACAGTCCGTGCACGACGGACAGGAGCGTCGCGAACAACAACAGGCCGGCGAGCATGCAAGCGGACACCCCCGCACCCACCCGCTGGGCGAACGTCCAACGTCGCATCATGTGAGGCTCCCCCCGCTCCTGGCGAAAGCCCGCAACCGGCCCGCATCAGGAAGGTGATGGACAGCATCCCCGATGCGCGGACAGCGGAAAATTGCCCGGTTGGACAAAGTCTGAGTCACCCCAGGGAGGTTGCTGACACTCCCTGGGTGGAAGGACTCCCCATCTGGAATGGCCATCGCCAGGGCGCGGGGTTATGAGGCTACCCCCCCTCATTCGTCTCGCGTCTGTCCACACCGCCTATGTCTCTCGTCGAAGGTCTGAAGGTCCGCTATCTCCCCCAGCCCGAATGGGGTGTGGGTCACCTGCTGTCCCTCCAGGAGGACGGAGCCAAGGCGCTCGTCGTCTTCCCCGCACGGGAGGATGCTCCGGTGCTGGTGTCCACCAAGGGCGGCGCCCTGGTGTCCTACCCGCTGCCGCGCGGCGAACCGGTGGTGACGTACAAGGGGCGGCTGGCCCTGGTGGTGGCCGAGGAGCCCGGAGCGCGGGGCCTGCGGCGCTACGTGTTGAGGTACGCGGACACGGGCGAGGAGGACGAGCTGCCGGAGTCCGAGGTGCGCGCGCTGCCGCCGCGCTCGGACCTGTTGTCGACACTTCGCGAGGGCCGGGTGGGGGACGCGCGCGCCTTCACGCTGCGCAAGCAGGCGCTGGTGCTGGACGACGAGCGGCGGTGTGACGCGCTGGGCGCGCTGCTCGCCAGCCGCGTCATGGTGAAGCCCCACCAGGTGGGCGTGGTGCAGCGGGTGTTGTCCGCCCGACGTCCGCGCTTCGTGCTGGCCGACGAGGTGGGCCTGGGCAAGACGATTGAAGCGGGCATGGTGTTCAGCGCGCTGCGGCTGTCGGGCCTGGTGCGGCGCTGTCTGGTGGTGGCGCCCAGCCACCTCACCGTGCAGTGGCTGGTGGAGCTGTTCCACAAGTTCAACCAGCTCTTCACGCTGATGGACTCGGACCGCTACGCGCAGTCCCTCAAGGAGGCCCCGGGGGTGTCGCCCTGGGCGAGATTCCCGCTGGTGGTGACCAGCCTGGAGCTGCTGTCGCGCAGCGAGGAGCACCGCCAGGAGCTCGCGGGCGAGGACGCGTTCTGGGACCTGGTCATCATCGACGAGGCGCACCACCTGAAGGGCGAGCGCGCCTTCGAGGCCGCCTCCGTGCTGGCGAAGAACTCCTGGGGCCTCTTGCTGCTCACCGCGACGCCCATGCAGCTGGACCCGGCCGAGTACCACGGGCTGCTCACGCTCATCGACGCGGCCACGGCCCCGTCGGTGAAGGGCTTCGAGGAGCGGCTCGCGCGCCAGGAGGAGCTGTCCACCGCGGTGCGCGCGCTGCGCGAGGGCGGCAAGGCCCAGGCCACGGCGGCGGTGAAGGCCCTGGCCCAGCGCTTCCCCGAGGACGCGCGGCTCAAGACGCTGAAGGAACCGGACGCGCTGCTGCAGCACCTGGCGGAGACGTACAGTCTCAGCGACACGCTGGTGCGTAACCGTCGTGCGGTGGTGGGTGGTTTCTCCACGCGCAGACTGCACCGGCACCCGGTGGCGCTGCCCGCCGAGGAGCTGAAGGTCCGCGACGCGGCGCTGGAGGTGCTGGCGCAGGGCACGTTGAGGGGCGCGCCCCTGGGCAACGTGCTGCGCCGGCTGGAGTCCAGCTCCGCGGCGTTCTCCGGCGCGGTGAAGTCCAACCCGGTGCTCAAGGCGAAGGCGGACGTGCTGAAGCTGCCGTCGCGCGACGCGAAGTTCAGCGCCTTCGTGGGCGTGCTGCGCGGCGTGTGGAAGGCGGAGCCCTCCGCGAAGGTGCTCGTCTTCACCGAGAGCCGCGACACGCTGGAGATGCTCCAGTCGGAGCTGTCGCGCGAGAACGTGGAGGCGCTGGGCTACCACGGAGATTTGCCGCTGGTGGAGCGGGACCGGCAGGTGGCGCGCTTCAGGGATCCGGAGGGCCCCAAGGTGCTGCTCTGCACGGAGGTGGGCGGCGAGGGCCGCAACTTCCAGTTCGCGCACCACCTGGTGCACTACGATTTGCCCTGGAGCCCGGCGACGGTGGAGCAGCGCATCGGCCGGCTGGACCGCATCGGCCAGACGCACCCGGTGGAGATCCACGTCTTCGACGTGGCGGGCACGCTGGCGTCGGACGTGCTGACGCTGCTGGCGGACGCGGTGGGCGTGTTCGGCGAGACGGTGGGCGGCCTGGACGCGGTGCTGGAGGAGGTGGAGGACCGGCTGGCGGAGCTGGCGCTGCTGCCGCGCGAGGCGCGCGTGGCCTATGCGGGCGAGCTCAAGGCCAAGGTGGAGTCGGCGCGCGAGCAGGTGAAGCGCGCGTATGATCCGCTCCTGGACGTGCGCAGCTTCGACCGCCCCGCGGTGGAGCGCCTGGTGAAGAAGGCCCAGGAGCGCATGGGCATCGAGTCCGACGAGGACGACGGCGAGGCGCCCGGGCTGGAGGACGGCCTGTGGGGTGTCGCGCGGGACCTGGACGAGCGGCTGGAGGAGACCGTCACGGAGCTGGCGCGCCGGGTGGGCATCGGCGTGGACACCGACGAGCAGGTGGAGGCCTTCCAGGTGGCGTTCCAGTTCGGCCACGCGCTGAAGGTGGACGGCCTGCCGGGGCTGGACGTGCTGGAGGACCGCACGCAGCTGGGCACCTTCTGGCGCGACACCGCGGTGGAGGCCGAGGAGCTGGAGTACTTCGCCACCGGCCACCCGCTGGTGGAGGCGCTGTTCGGCTTCCTGCGCGACGGTCCCTATGGCCGCAGCGCGTTCCGCTTCATCGAGAAGCGCGGGCCCCAGAAGGCGCGCGGCGTGGAGCTGCTCTACCACCTGCAGCTGCCGGAGCCGGAGGACACCTCGCCCGGCGCGCGCGTGCCCAGCCGTCAGCTGGCGCGCTTCCTGGAGCGCACCCTGGTCCACGTGGCCGTGGTGGACGGCGGCGCGTCCGGCCCCAGGGCCGACGACGCGGTGCTCCCCGCGCTGGAGAGCGAGGGCAAGACGCTCAAGGGCGACGAGGTGTCGCGCGCCTTCCCGGGCTTCGACGCCTTCCTCGACGCCGCGGTCCCCGTGGGCCAGAAGGCCGCCGAGGCCGCGCTCAAGAAGCTCACCACCGCCGCCCGCGAGGCCATCGAGGCCGAGCGCGACGCCGGCCTGGAGCGCCTGCGCCTGTCCCTGGACCACCAGGGCCTGTCGGATGACGCCCTCGCCACCCAGCTGGGCGCCGAGCACGCGCACTACGAGCGTCTGCTCCACGCCCTGCGTGACGCGAAGGTGACACTCGACTCGGCTTGCGGTTTCATTCTCAACCGCTGAGACGTGCGGGGCAGGGCAGGGTCTTGCGCCTGTGACGCGAGGTGTCGGAGGCTCGCGCGGACAGTCCCACTGTGTCGTGGACAGTGGGGCTGGGTACCGAATTTGGCTACGGTCCAGTTGACCGATTCCTCAATCAACAAGATTCAGGGAATTGGAAGGTGTATGCTTCCCCGCGCCATTTCACCCACATCCAGGCAGTCCGGACAGGCAGCGGTGGAAGCGGCGCTGACGCTCCCGCTGGTGGTGTTCCTGGTGTTGGGGACGCTGCAGCTCTTCATGATGCTGCAGGCGCGAATCCTGGCGCAGGTGGCGGTGTACCGGGCGGTGCGGGCTGGCAGCCTCAACCACGCGGACTGCCTGCCGATGATGCACGCGGCGATGGTGACGATGCTGCCGTCGGTGGTGCGCACGGACAGCCCGCGCGCGCTGGCGGACGCGTTCCGGGTGCGGCGGGACAACGAGTACCGGGTGACCAGCTCCTACGGGAACCTGTTCCGGGGCCCCATGGTGGAGATCGTCCGCGACTCGCCGGACGTCGCGTGGGTGCAGTCGCTCGCCTTCAACGAGGACCTGCTGTTCGACCAGTCCACGGACAGCGACGCGGCGCTCGACAACCGCACGTTGGAGATCCGCATGGTGGCCTGGTACTACATGCGCATCCCCTTCGCGAACTGGGTGATGAGCCGGATGTTCCTGGCCCACTTCGGTCTGCGTCGCTACACCGCCACCAACCCGCTGATGCCGGCGCAGAAGCAGTCGGAGTGGTGGAACGACGAGGCGCCGCCCCTGGGGCCGGATGACTGGCCCGGTGGCGCGCTCGACGAGCGCATGGTGGCGTGGAGCCGGCAGGGCCACTTCGTGTTCCCCATCCAGGTCCACGCGGCGATGCGGATGATGACGCCGGTGATGGCCCAGAACTTCCCGCGAGGCGCCGAATGTCCCGTCACCGGCTTCTGAGTGCTCCGCGCGGTCAGGCGCTCGTCCTCTTCGCGCTGACGCTGCTGCTCCTCGCGTTGATGGTGCTGATGACGCTGGGCTTCGGCATGCGCGCCAAGGAGCGCGTCGAAATCCAGATGGCGGCGGACGCGGCGGCCTACAGCCAGGCGGTGGCCGCGGCGCGCACGTTCAACGCCATCTCCGTGATGAACCGCGCGCAGGTGGCGCACATGGTGGCCATGGCCGGCACCCAGGCGCTCATCAGCCGCAGCAGCCAGGTGTACGCGGCCCACATGGTCTGCGCGCCCAAGTACACCGTGACGGAGTGGGAGGCGCGGGACAAGGACGCCGCCACGCAGACGAAGCTGGCCCAGGGCAAGGCGGGCAACCTGTACCGCGCGGGGCTGGAAATCTATGCGCACCTGCTCACCGAGCACATCGCCGGACAGAAGCTCGCGGTGCGCATCGCCCGGGGCGCCAACCCGGAGCTGGAGGCGACGGCGGACGGCGCGGCCAAGAGCTTCCTGGAGCTCAACGGCTCCGAGGACGTGCCTCGCCACGGGCCGCTGATGGACGCCGTGCGGCGAGGCGGCGGCGCCTGTGGCGGCGGCGCGGTGTGCCCGGTGGGCGGCGCCTCGCGCGCGCACCTGAACGCCACCATGGGCAGCCTGGGCTGGACGTGGGTGCACAACCGGCCCACCGGCAGCGCGGGGTTCGGCACGGGCGGCGCGGCGCGCTCCACGGCCTTCCGTCGCTACGGCTCCGCCGCGGAGATGGACCCTTCGACCTACAACACGGTGTCGGGGCGCAACGCCACGGGCCATGACCACGGGACGGCCATCGTCCCCACGCAGTGCGCGAGCAACGCGCCGCCCGCGCCGGTGCCAGTGACGGATGCGTGGGTGATGTCCGACGAGCAGCAGACGCCGCAGGACCAGCACGTGTACGGCCTGCGCCTGCCGCCGGGGCAGTCGCCCGAGGCGGGTGAGCCCCTCTACGAGCGGCACACGCTGGGCGCGTGCGTGTCGTGCCCGGGCATCTGGCCGTTCGCCATGAGCTACAACGTGGACGAGATGTGGCGCGGGCCGAGCAACCACTACGCGCAGCCGAAGCTGTACTCGGTGCTGCATCGCGATTACGGCAGTGACGCGCGCCGCAGGAACCCGGACCCGTGGAACCTGTTCTTCCGCTTCAAGTTCTCGGAGGAGAACACGACGGAGTTCGACCTCTCGATTCCGCTGGGGCGCTCGCGGCCGACGGGGCGTGAGAGCGTGCAGCGCAACCAGGTCGCGCTGTCGGCGGGCATCGTCTACTACCACCGGCCGCGCGCGGCGGCGCAGGGGGGAGGCTGGCGCGAGCCGCCCAACTTCCTCAACCCCTTCTGGCGCGCCACGCTGGTGAGCGCCGAGGGCGCGGTGGACGACAGGCCGGCGCAGAGCCTGGAGACGGCGGGGTTCGCGGAGCATGGCCGGACGCTGCGGGAGCTGGAAGAGGCGGGTTACCGCGGCGGCAGCCGGCGGGGAGCGGGGTACTGACATGCGCTCGCGACGCGCGGCACGACGAGGTCAGTCGCTCATCGAGACGGCGCTGGGGTTGATGGTGTTCGTCACCATCCTCCTGTTCGGCATCTACTTCGCGGAGGTGGGCGCGCTGACGCTGAAGGTGCAGGAGGCCGCCAACTTCGCGCTCTGGAACGCCACGGGGCGCGTGATGCACGACCCGGCGGCGGGGGAGTGGCAGCGGCCCTCCGCGGTGACGGGCGCGCTGGCGGAGGCGAACGGGCGCTACGTGGATTACGACGGGCGCAGCCGCATGGACGGAGCGGGTGGGGTGCCGGTGCAGCTCGCCGTCGCTCGCGCGCAGCCCATCCAGGTGGACTGCGAGCCGGAGCTCCCGGCGGGAGTCCCCACGCTGGAGCCGCGGCATGCGGGAGGGCCGCTGGCGACGATGCGGGTGGCGTCGCCGGGCATGCGCTGCACGGCGTCCACGCGGCTTCGCGCCGAGCGCATCGGCCGCTTCATGGAGCCGAGCTTCTTCCAGACCTCGCAGCGCGCGGCGGCGGCGACGTTCCGCGTGTGCGCGGCGGGGCGCGCGACGGCGGGCGAGTGCCGGGGGCGGTTCGGGGTGTTCCTGGACGACTGGGGTCTGTCGACGGTGGCGGAGGGACGGGCCTGCGCGCTGAGCATCAACAGCGGCAGGGTGTGTGGCAACCCGGACTACTACCTCTGGGCGGAGCGGGTGTACCGGCGCAACGGCGGTGGCGGGAACGCGGGCTCGGCGCTGGCGGGCCTGGTGGGCGCGGAGTCGGTCAACGAGGACCAGTTCTTCATGAGCTTCCGGGGCGAGGAGGACCGCTACGAGGAGAACATCGGCGCCACGCACGCGGGCGGCCAGTCCGTCTGGGAGACGACGCCGTTCCGGGCCTCGAACCTGGCGCGCCGGTACGACGTTCCCCGGGAGAACCGGTGGCTGGGTGGGGTGCGGGTGCGGTGAGGTCCGTGCTCGCCGTCCTGTGCCTGCTGGGCACGGCGCCTGTCGCCGCGAGCACGTCAGGGGGCGCGCAGGAGCCCGTGAAGCGAGGCTCGCCGAGCACGGTCATCTCGGCGCCGAAGTCTCGGCGCGCGGCCCGGGCGAGCGACCTGGCGCGGCCTGATTCAAACCTGGCGCGCCCTGGTGCGAGTCCGAACACCGCGCCATCGGGCACTCCGAGCGTCGTCGGCGCGAGCACTGCCACCGCGAAGCCGAGCACTGCGCCATCGAGCGCATCACGCGCAGGTCGCGCGGGCACGCCCGCAGCGAAGTCGGGCCCCGCGTCATCGAACGCGTCTCGTGCCACAAGCGCGAGCGACGCCGCGAAGCCCGGCGCGAGCCCCTCCGCGGACACCGGACCACGCTTCGCGTGGCCGTCGCTGCGCGTGCTGGAACAGGTGGACGCCAGCGAGGTGCTCGACGCCAACGGCGTACCCGTGGTGCTCCGCGCCGTGGTGGTGAAGGACTCCGCGCAGGACCTGGTGCAGCGCTTCGCGGATGCCTTCCGCGCGGGCGGCCTCCACGTCCCTCCAGGCTCCGAGCAGCCGCAGCTCGCCAGCGGCGCGGCCATGCTCACCGGCGTCGACATGTACCGGGGGCTCACCTACACCGTCATCCTCCAGCCTCAGGAGGGCGGCGTCACGCTCGTGTACCTGGGCGAGGCCAACCACGCCCTGGCCCGCGAGCCGAGCCTCGCCGGTGACGTCGCCACGCTCCCTCCCGGCGCGCACGGCGTGATGCGCGTGAGCGACGAGAGCTCCAGGACGCTGTCCTTCCAGGTCCCCATGTCCGAGGCCGAGGTGCGCGCCTTCTACGCCCAGGCGTTGGGGCGCGACGGCTGGCGGCTCGCCGAGGGGGAGACGTCCGTCTACACCCGTCCCGGTGAGGAGCTGCGCATCATCCAGGCGCCCGCCGAGAAGGGGCTGCGCTCCGTGGTGCTCGTGCACCGGGGTCGACTTCACGGGCCCTGAGGCGCGTGTCGTCGCGCCACGTCCCGTCGGACACCACCCGTGCGACTCAGGCGCGCAGCTTCTCGCGCAGCGCCTTGGCGCGGCCCTGCATGTCCGGGTCCATGCTGGTCAGCTCCACCGACTTCAGCCGCTGGTCCAGGCTCTGCGGCTTCTTCTGCAGCTTGCCCTCCTCCACCAGCACCTCCAGCCGGGCCAGCGCCTTGTCGACGATGCGCTCGCGCGGGTGGTCCAGCAGGCTGTCGAGGAAGTACGCGTCCTCGGGCAGCTCCGGGTACTTCTCCAGGTAGTCCACCACGGCCTTCACCCAGTCGGCGCGCGTCTCGGACTCCGTCACCTTCTGCATGGCCTGCTTCTGGGCCTTGCGCTTGCCCTCCGGGTCGAACGTCTTGGCCAGGCCCTCGGGCAGCTCGCCGCCCGTGAAGAGCGCGTCCGCGGCGGCCTTGTACTTCTGGTAGCTCGCGCTGCGTTCAATCTTCTGCTGCGCGGGGTCATCCTGGCGCGAGTGGTACTTGCTGCCCTTGGCGCGGCCCGCGTCGATTTCGCGCCACGTCTTGTTGCGCTTCCCGGAGAAGCCGCCGCCGTCGTTGTCCTTGGCCATCCTTCATCTCCCCTTGCGTGCGCCCCAGAGCGCCGCGAGTCCGCGTTGGACGAGGGTGCGCACCACCTCCAGCTCCTGTGCGGTCAGGGGCTGCTCCTCGTCCTGCTCCGCCTCGAAGAGCGCCTCGGCCGCGTACGTCCGCAGCGACTCGGGCACCGGTGGAGCCGTCGTGTCCGCCACCAGCGCCGCCGGGCGCACCGAAGCGACTCCCGGCGACCAACCCAGCTCCAGCATGGCGTACAGCTCGAAGAGCAGGTGGCGGGCGACCCCGTATCCTTCGTCCGTGAGCCCCGCGGCGTCAAGCGCGCCCAGCAGGGCATCCTGTCGGTTCTCGAAGGCGTGCATCAGCCGCGTGCGCGCCTTCTCGTCATCCTCCAGATAACGCCAGGCCGCCTCGATGAATTCGCTCGAGGGCTCGCCCGGGTGGAAGTCCGCGGGAAGGACGGGACGGCTCTTCTTCGGCCGGGGCGGCCGCTCCCCGTCCTCCAGGCGCACCCCGCGCCCCTCCACCACCAGGTCCCAGAGCCCCAGGAGGTTCTGGTAGAGCTTGCGCGCGATGTCCGGCGACGGGAAGCGCGGCTCGCCCTCGAAGAGCCCGGGGATGACGTCGCCCTGGGAGCGGCCCCTGGCGTGCGCCGCCTGCATGCGGGCGAGCACCTCCGCGGTGTCGTACGGGCTGCCGGACAGCTCCAGCAATCCATCCAGCATCGACGCGCCCTCGAACTGGCGCTGGAAGTCACTGCCTCGGTCCTTGGAGCGGCTCATGGCGGCGGGACGCTTACCCCGGCGGGCTGCCGAGCGCACGCGGCATCAGGAGTCCTGGGGCCACTCGCCCATCAGGTCGTCCTGGCGCTCCTTCGGGTTGGACGTCCACTCGAAGTCCTCCGGGACGTGGCCGCCGCCGTGCTGGCGCGTGCCGTCCCAGCTCACCTGTCCGGTGAGGAAGTGCTCGTCGGGCTCCCCCGTGATGGGCGCGCGCTCGTCGGGCAGCGTGAAGGGCGTCTCCAGGGGCTCTTTCGGGATGAGGATGGGCATGGCGGACCTCGCTGCGCAGGCGTCGGGCGCGCCAGGTGTTGGCTGGCGCACGCGCCCGTCACCCCTTCAACGTGGGCAGGCGGCCGCGGCCGCCTGCCCACGTTGAAGG
>NZ_SRLW01000106.1:0-29803 GCF_006518215.1 Myxococcus sp. AB025B | reverse complement strand
GCGGCCCCAGGATGCCCATCTGGTAGGACCACGCCTTGGTGTGCACACGGGCGGCTTCCAGGTTCGGGTTCAGCCGCGCCGGCCACGGCACGTAGAACTCAGGCAGCTGGAATGGTTGCTTCTGACGCGCCTTGGACATGCTCACCCCTCGTTGACTGCCAGGGCTTGTACTGTCGTCTTGTTGGCACTTCCACGGATATCATCGTTGACTCGGTAAGATGTTTTATCCGCGAGATAAGACATGGCGGGATGAACGATGACTCACCTTCTTCATAGGATGAGAAGAAGGGAGTTTCCCTCTCGGGGGTGCAATGGGAGCGTTTCATTGTCGTGACGGTGGACGCGTCTGTCTTTGCGAGCTTCTCAAAGGGTGACAGCGGCCGAGACGTCGAGGGCCTCTTCCGCCAGGCCGCCTTCGCCGTGCGTGCGGGGGCGCGCGTCCCTAGCGTTACCCGGACCTGCACGCGGCGCGGCGGACGGCCGGGCCGCCTCGGAGGAGTCCGCTCATGGCCAGCAATCGCGGCGTCGTCTATCTCGGTCCCGGCAAAGTGGAAGTCCGCTCCATTGACTATCCCAAGATGGTCAACCCGGAAGGGAAGTCCATCGAGCACGGCGTCATCCTCAAGGTGGTCACCACCAACATCTGCGGCTCGGACCAGCACATGGTGCGCGGGCGCACCACGGCGCCCAAGGGGCTGGTGCTCGGGCATGAAATCACGGGGGAGATCGTCGAGAAGGGCAAGGACGTCGAGTACCTCTCCGTGGGCGACCTCGTCACGGTGCCCTTCAACGTCGCCTGTGGCCGCTGCCGCACGTGCCGCGAGCAGCAGACGGGCGTGTGCCTCAACGTGAACAAGGGGCGCGCTGGCGGCGCTTACGGCTACGTGGACATGGGCGGCTGGGTGGGCGGACAGGCCGAGTACGTCATGGTCCCCTACGCGGACTTCAACCTCATCCGGTTCCCCGACAAGGCGCAGGCACTGGAGAAGATCCTCGATTTGACGATGCTCTCGGACATCCTGCCCACGGGCTTCCACGGCGCCGTCACGGCGGGCGTCGGCGTGGGCTCCACGGTGTACGTCGCGGGCGCGGGGCCGGTGGGGCTCGCGGCGGCGGCCTCGGCGCAGGTGCTGGGTGCGGCGGTGGTGATGGTGGGGGACATGAACGCGGACCGGCTCGCGCACGCGAAGTCGGTGGGCTTCGTGCCCATCGACCTGAAGAAGAGCGACAAGCTGGAGGACCTCATCGCCGCCGTCATCAAGGAGCCGGAGGTGGATGCGTCCATCGACGCGGTGGGCTTCGAGGCGCACGGCCATGGCGCGCAGGCCTCGTCGGAGGCGCCCGCCACGGTGCTCAACTCACTGATGGCGATTACGCGCGCCGCGGGGGCCATCGGCATCCCCGGCCTCTACGTCACCGAGGACCCGGGCTCCAAGGACGAGTCGGCGCGCCAGGGCAACCTGCGCATGCGCTTCGGCCTGGGCTGGGCCAAGTCCCACCGCTTCTACACGGGGCAGACGCCGGTGCTGCGCTACAACCGCCAGCTCATGCAGGCCATCCTCCACGGCCGGCTGAACATCGCGAAGGTGGTCAACGCCACCGTCATCTCGCTGGATGACGCGCCCCGGGGCTACCAGGAGTTCGACGCGGGCGTGGCGCGCAAGTTCGTCATCGACCCGCACGGGACGCTCAAGAAGAAGTAGGCCCGGAAGAGACGACGCCACCGCGCCCGACACGGCTGGACGGGCGCGGTGGGGACTTCACCCCAGCTCACCCTTCCGGGACCTGTGGGCAGGTGGACGGGTCCTGCTGGCAGCCGGGGACGCAGTCCACGTAGCACCACGTGGACTCGCCGGCCTCGCACACGCCGTTGCCGCACGCGTTGGGGCAGTCGGCGGGGCAGCTGGCGGAGGACTCGCTGCCGTTGCAGATGCCGTCGCCGCACCACGGGTTCGGCGCGGGGCAATCCAGGGCGCACGTCACCCACGTCTCGCTCCCGTTGCAGATGCCGTCGCCGCACACCGGAGCGGCGACGCAGTCCTCGGGGCAGTTGGAGGCGCTCTCGCCGTTGGCGCTGTCGCAGTAATTGTCGCCGCAGAGGTAGTAGCACGGCAGACACGCGCCGCCTCCGGCGGAGCCGCACGGACACGGGTCGCCCAGCGCGGCCTCGGTCGTCTCCGTCGTCTCCGGGGCGGCCTCCGTGGTGCCACACGCGGCGAAGACCCCCAGCGACACTCCCGCCACGAGAACCAGCAGACGCGACTTCATCGGTGACTCCTTTGAAAGGGAAACCCAGATGCTAGTGCATCCCAGGAACGATGTGACGCGTTCGTGGCGAAAGGATGTTTCACGAGGCTCCGCCCGAGCAGGACTGCCCGGTCGGCCGTGACTCACGCCGCCGCGATGTCTCGGTGGTTGCCAGGGCGTGCGGGCGCGGGCACAAGGCGCGTGGCGACGCTCCTCGGGCGATGGCCGTCCGGAGGCGCCGCTCGTCGGAGGGCAGATGTCCCGCACGTGGTGGAGCATGGTGGCGGCCGTGGGTTTCATGGCCTGTGGCACGCAGGAGCCTGTCCCGGAGGCGCCGGAGCCGGTGTCTCGCGAGCAGGCGTGGGAGGGTGAGCTGGAGGTCCGCGTGGTGGACGCGCCCTCGCTCGAGCACGCGTATCAGGAGTACTTCCTCGTGGCCGGTCGCGAGCGTCGCCCGGTGGTGTTCGCGGACACCGCGCCCCAGGGGCTGGTGAGCGGGCAGCGGGTGAGGCTGCGAGGCCGTGACTCGGGCGGCGCGCTCGTGGCGCACGCGGTGGAGCTGGACACGGAGCGTCGCTCCGCGAGCGTCACCCCGGACTGTGGGGTCACGGGCGTGCAGCGCACCCTGGTCATCCTCGCGGAGTTCCCGGGCCAGCCCACGCCGTCGCTCCCGCTGTCCACCGTGGAGGAGGCGTTCTTCTCCACCACGCGCCGCTCGCTCGCGGGCTACTGGAGCGAGGTCTCCGAGGGGCGCACCACGACGGCGGGCGATGTCGTGGGTTGGTACACGCTGGACCGCGCGTACTCGTGCTCGGAGACGAACGAGATGCGGGACGCGGCGATTGCCGCGGTGGGCGACGACGTGGACTTCACCGCGTATGACCGCATCTTCGTCATCCACCCGCGTCCGCTCGCGGGCTGTTTCTACGGAGGGCTCGCCACGCTGTCGTGTGGACAGGTGCCGACGCCGTCGGGCACCGTGACGGCGTCCACCGCGTGGCTGGTCGCGGAGTCCATGGACACCTACGACCGCGCCGTGCACCTCATCACCCACGAGGCCGGACACAACCTGTCGCTCAACCACTCGCAGTCGCGCGACTTCGGCGCGGAGCCGCTGGGACTGTTGAACGAACTCGGCACGCTGGACGAGTACGGGGACGTGTTCTCGGCGATGGGGCGCTGGAACCTGGGGCACTACGCGGCGCCGCACAAGGCGCGCATCGGCTGGTTGGATTCGACCGCGGTGACGCAGGTGGACGGCGTGGGCGGCACCTTCACGCTCGCGCCGGTGCTGTCCTCCACAGGGGTGAAGGCCCTCAAGGTGCGTCGGGGCCAGGGCAACGACTCGTGGCTGTGGCTGGAGTACCGCCAGCCGACCGGCGACTACGAGCCGACGCTGCCCTCGCAGGTGTTCGGCGGCGCGCTGGTCCACTACCAGGACGCGGACACGCGGGGCGGGACGCACCTGCTGGACTTCACGCCGTTGACGGCGTCCTGGAGCGACCCGGCGCTGCTGCCGGGCATCACCTGGGAGGACCCGTACAGCAACCTGTCGCTGCGCGTGGTGTCCACGACGCCCGCCGGGCTCACCGTGGAGGTCCAGTACCGTCAGGGCTCCTGTGTCCGCGCGGCGCCTGAGATCGAGGTGACGCCGTTCGAGCCGACCGTCTACCCGGGCGCGCGCCCGGAGGTGGAGCTGTTCATCGTCAACCGCGACAGCCCGGTCTGTGGCCCCAGCACCTTCCAGCTCGCGTCCATCATCCCCGCGGGGTGGAGCGCGGACCCGCTCTCTCCGCAGCGCACCATCGCGGCGTCCGGCTCCGTCTCCCTGACGCTCCAGCTCTACACGCCGTATTCGATGGCGCCGGGCACGTACACCACGGGCGTGGACGTCACCCGCTCCGGCCACACCGTGCGCGGCACCGCCACCCTCGACGTCCTCGCGCCCTGTGTGACGGCGGCGCCCACGCTGACACTCTCGCCGACGACGGTGACGGCGGCGCCCGGCTCGCAGGTGACCTGGACCGTCCACGTGGCGAACCACGACTCGCCGTCGTGCCATTGGGTCTGGTACGACTTCTGGAACCACGACACCACGGGCTGGGACACGGAGTTCTCCGACTGGGGAGTGAACCTCCCGCCGGGCGGTGACTTCACCTTCACGATGACGAAGCACCTCCCGTCGAGCGCCCGAGGGACTCACACCGTGGGCCTGGAGTTGTTCCAGGACGAGGTGGGCACCGTGGGCACGGCGATGGCCACGGTGAACGTCGTCCCCTAGCCTGTCTCACGGGAGGGGCGCCGTGGCCCCAGGCGCTCCTCCCGCTCGTGCGGACGGGCAACCCGTCGTCCGCGCGAAGGCCCCCGGGTCGCACCGCCGGGCCGCCTGCTTCGAGTCTGTGCAGCTTTGCCTTCACACACCCCACGGAGGAAACCCGCCATGTCCCAGAAGCTCCAGCGCATCACCCAGTGCCTCTGGTTCCAGAGCCACGAGCAGACGGAGGCCGCCGTCGCGCTCTACACGTCCGTCTTCCCCAACTCCCGCGTCATCACGCGCACGAAGTACACCGAGCAGAGCGCGGGGCCGAGCGGTCAGCCGCCCGGCGCGGTGATGCCCCTCCTCTTCTCGCTCGATGGCCAGGAGCTGCTCGCGCTCAACGGCGGGCCCCACTACCAGTTCACCGAGGCGATGTCGCTCATCGTCAACTGCGAGACCCAGGCGGAGGTGGACCACTACTGGGCCCGGCTGTCCGAGGGCGGTGACGAGAAGGCCCAGCAGTGTGGTTGGCTCAAGGACCGCTTCGGCGTGTCGTGGCAGGTGGTGCCCACCGAGCTGACCCAGCTGCTGGCCAACACGTCCCCCGAGAAGGGCGCCCGGGTGACACAGGCCCTGTTAAAGATGAAGAAGCTGGACCTGGAGGCCCTGCGCCGCGCCGCCGGCTGAAGGCACATCGAGACACCCGCGCACGAGAGTCCCGGATGACTCGGTTTGTCATCGATATCTCGTTTCACGGGGTGGTGTTAGGGTATCGCCACCGGGACGGAAGACAGACCCGGTGGAGGATACACACGTGCGGAGCAGGAACATCCTGGGTGCGTTGCTGATGGCGGCGGGCTTCACGGTGGGCTGTGGCGGTGTGGAGCCGCTGGAGCAGACGCAGGCGGAGCTCGACACGCGCGAGGACGCGCTGCCCTACTGCGGAAACCAGTCCTACTGGATTGATTACTACTCCGACGCGACGCTGACGAAGTGGGTCGGCTACATGAGCTGCTCCTGCTACGAGACGGCGTGGATTGGTGGCCGCCGCACGGCGTTCGCGGTGACAGACTTCTCCAACACCTGCAACTGACCCTCCTCCGTGGTGGAGGTGTCCGCCCGGTGCTCACGACGGAGCGCCGGGCGGTCCTCATCGCTCACGGACAGATGTTGTAGCAACTGCCCGCGTTGCGGGCCCTGCACTCCGCGGTGGTGGCGCAGGACGAGCAATCCCACGAGCAGTAGCCGAGCGCGCCCGAGGGCTCCTGGACCAGGAGCGACGGCTCCACGTCCTGGGCGCCCGACATGAGCCGCTGCTGGCGCGCGGCCTCACATGCGGTGGAGGCCGGTGCCCGTTCGTCCCCAGGTCGCTCCTCCTGCGAGAGGGTGGTGACGACCATTCCCACGGCGACGGTCAACGCCAACATGAACCCCGAGGCGGGCTTCAGCATCATGCGCGGCTCCTTGTGGAAGGACTCGAGGGCATGATGCCGAGGACTCCCGCATTGCCCGCATGCGTCACCGCGCAGGCCTGTGTCCTGCTGAACAGCGCTCGACGGGTCCGTTCCGCCCCCGCGCTCACGGCGCGCTCTTCGCTCCGCGCCTCGAGGCCTGACGCTGCTGGATGCTCCGGCGCAGCTTGGCGATGAGCACCTCGGGGCTGGCCGAGCGCACGATGACGTCGTCGGCGCCGGCCTCCAGGCCCGCGGTGAAGACGACGGGGTCGTCCTTGTCGACGATGAGGAAGACGGGCAGGTCCTCGGTGGCGGGTGCCTTGCGCAGCGCCTGGAGCAGCGAGTGGAGGTCTCCGTCCGGCAGCGGGTCCGCGAGCACCGCCGCGTGTGCTCCGGCGCCCAGCGCCTTCTCCACCTCCGCCCGGGTCCGCGCGCGCACCGTGGCCATGCCCTCCGCCATCAGGCGGATCTGGAGCGTCAGCGCGTTGGTGCCGTCCGTCTCCGCCACCACGACGCGGAAAGCCGCCTTGTCCGTCTGCGCGGTGGACTCCAGCTCCGCGGTGAGCGCCTCCAGCGCGGGCGCGGGGAGCCGTGGGTCCTGACGCAGCGCCTGGAGCGCCTGGGCCGCGCGCGCCGGCGGAGCCTGGGGGCTCTGGACCTCCTGGACGAAGCGCGCCGCGCACAGCAGGGCGCCGGCGGTGCGGCTCGCGGGCGGCGCGCGGTCCTCGCCCTCCGGCAGTACGGAGACGAGCAGCTCGTTCACCTCGGGCGTGGTGCTGCCCACGAGCGCGAGCGCCCGGGCGCGCGAGGGCAGGGCGAAGCGACGCGGCTCCTCCAGCCGCGCGGCCAGGGCCAGCGCGCTGGCCGCGGTGGTGACCAGGACCTCCTCCACGCGCCCCGCGCCCATCCGCGTCGCCAGCCGCCGCGCCAGCTTCGTCAGGGCGGGCGCCAGCGTCCCGCTGCCCCCCAACATCGACAGCACGCCGTCGAGCAGTCGGGACTGCACCTCGCCCAGCTTCGCCAGCGGGCCTCCCTCGCCCGTCAGCGCCGCGCTGTACGAGGGCAACAGCCGCACCTCGACCTTGGGGTGCGCGGCGCGCAGCTTCTGCGCCAGGGCTCCCGGCTCCGCCACGGTGTCCTCGAGCACCAGCACCAGGTCATAGCCCCCGAGCGCCAGCGCGCGAGCCGCGTCCGCCGCCGGGCTGGTGGCCGCCGCGAGCCCCTGGGACAGGAGCAGCTTCACGGCGGCCTCGCGCGGCTCGGAGGGCTCGGCCACCACCAGCACCATGCGCGCGCGCACGTCGCTCTTCACGGGCGTGGCGCGGCTGACGGGCTCTACGGGCGCGGGCTTGGGGCCCTCCAGCGTCTGTCCGTCGAGCACCCGGCGTCCGGTGAACTGCTCCGCGAACTGGAGCACGCGGGTGTCGCGCTCCTTCGCCTCGGCCGGCTCCTCCAGCTCGATGGGCGAGCGGTCCCGCACCTTCGGCATCTCGTTGTCATAGAAGCGGAGGATGGCCTTGCGGATGGCCTGCTCGGAGGCGAACAGCCCCTGCACCGACACGACGCCCGCCTTGAACTTCAGGTTGTTGGTGACCTCCACGTCGCGCGGGTCCAGCACCGCGCAGAGCAGCTCGCGGCCCTTGAGCCCGACGGGCAGGGCGCACAGTCGGTCGCACAGCTCGCGCGGCACCAGGCGCAAGAGCTCCTCCGGCACCGGCATCGTCATCAACTGCTGCTCGGTGATGTGCGGCAGCCCGAACTGCTCGGACAGCGCGAGCACCAGGTTGTCGGGCTCCAGCCAGCGCTCGTGGACGAGCACCTGGCCCAGCCTGCCGCCGCGCTTCCTCTGGAGGGTGAGCGCCTCGTTCAGGATGTGCGGCGTCACCATGCCGCGAGTCAGCAGGATGGCGCCCAATTGCTGTCGCGCCCGCACGACGCGGGTGCCGAGCATCGGAGGCGAGCCCAGGCGCGTGGCCGGCTCGGCGCCCTGCACGGGCTGCCGGACCACGGACGTGGCCTGGGGGCCCGAGGGTGGCGGCGTCACCGGACGCAGCGTGGGCGGCGCGAGCGTGGCGGCCCCGGGGCGGCGCGCCTCCCGGGGCGGCAAAGGCGCGGGCGTCCGCATGCGCGCGAGGTCCTCGTCCACCAGGCGGATCTCCTCGCCCGGCGCGCCGGCCAGGTCCGCCAGCGGCGAGCGCCACTCGGGAAGCGCGCGGGCGAAGAGGCTGGCGATGTCGGCGGCGCCCACGCGCAGCCGGTGGTCGAAGAGGAAGCTCTGGATGCCCTCGGAGAACTCGCGGGCGGCGGGGCAGCGCGCTTCCGGGTTGGCAGCCAGCGCGCGCAGGAGCAGGTCCCACAGCGGAGCGGGCACGCCGGGCAGGGGCTCCAGGGTGCGCTCGTCGAAGCTGCCCAGCGCGTGGATGATTTGCGGCGTGCTGCCCTCGAAGAGCCGCTTGCCCGCGAGCATCTCGTAGAGCAGCAGGCCCAACAGGAAGATGTCGCTGCGCTGGTTGACGGGGCGGCCGTGCACCTGCTCGGGGGAGAGGTAGTTGATCTTCCCCTTGAGGATGCCGGCCTGCGTCTCCTGCCGCTCCTCGTCGGCCACCTTGGCGATGCCGAAGTCGGCCAGCTTCACGCCGCCGTTGCTGGCCACCATGACGTTGGCGGGGTTGATGTCGCGGTGGACGATGTCGAGCGGCGCGCCGGACGGGTCCGTGCGCCCATGGGCATACGCGAGCCCGTCGGCGACCTGCTGGGCGATGAAGCAGATTTCGCGCAGGCCCAGGGGCACCTGTCGCTTGCGCGCCGCCTTGATGAGCGCGCTCAGGTTCTCCCCGTCCACGAACTCCATCACCATGTAGTACTGGCCCGTGCTCGTGCCCAGGTCCAGCACCTGCAAGACATTGCCGTGCTGCAGCGTGACGGCCAGCTTGGCCTCGCGCAGGAACAGCTCCACGAAGGACGTGTCCTGCACGAACGACGGCAGGATGCGCTTGACGGCGACAGGCTTCTCGAAGCCCTCCGCGCCCACCACCTTGCCGAGATAGACCTCGGCCATGCCTCCCGCGGCGAGCTTCTTGACGATCCGGTAGGTCCCCACGCTGTCTCCGGAAGTTGCAATGGCAGTGCAAGTGTTCCGGAGAGAGGAAAAGCCAGAATCCGGCAGGTGTACGGAGGGCCCCGCCGAAAAGCTGTCGGACTGTCGGCTGCTCAACCCTTGGGAGTGGAGGGGTGTCTGATATTGGAAGGCGGGGTCGGTTGACGGATGCCGACGGTGAGGTAGGCATTGAACTGGACGACCTGTGCGCCGGGCCCCAGGTCCTGGGTGACCTTGTCCACGACGTTCTTCTCGATGTCTGGCCATTGCGCGCCCAGGGCACGGCGGGCGAGGGCGACGGGGGCGGCGGCGCGCATCATGGCGTCGACCATGGCGGCGGTGGAGGGGTAGTGGGCGGGGACGGAGACCTGGTGGACGTGGACGTCGTCGAAGCCGGCGGCGCCCATCTCCTGCTGGCAGGTGTCGGGGTCGGACAGGGGCATGACGCCGCCGCGGGGAGCGCCCTGGCCGGGAAGCTGTTCGGCGAAGCGCTGGTAGACCAGGTTCATGGCGGGGGAGTGCTCCATGGGGCGCCAGCTGGAGACGACGGCGCGGCCGCCGGGGCGCAGCACGCGGTACAGCTCGCGGAAGCCCCGGGGGCGGTCGGGGAAGAACATGAGGCCGAAGAGGGAGAAGGCGGCGTCGAAGGTCTGCTCGGACAGCTCCAGGGCCATGCCGTCGCCGACCTGCGCGTCGATGTCGAGCCCGGCGGAGGTGGCGCGCTCACGCAGGGCGGCGAGCATCTTGGGGGCGAAGTCGATGGCGGTGACGCGCAGGCCCTGACGGGCGGCGAGCAGGGCGAGGGTGCCGGGGCCGGCCGCGACATCCAGGACGTGGGCGCCGGAGGGGGCGGCCACGCGCGTCAGCGCGTCCTTCGCGAAGTGCTCGAACACCGGGAGCAGCTCGCGCACGTACTCAGGGGCGACGAGGTTCCAGGCTTCGGGCGCGGCGAGCGGCGATGCGGTCGACGACATGGTGCGGCCTCCGGGAAGGGGCGCGGATTCCACCCGAAACGGAGCGCGAGCGGGAGGTGAAATGCACGCGGACGAGGCGGTCCACGACGCGGTGCGTGCATGCGGAGGCGCGCCTTGACCCATGGTGGCGGGCTCCCTCTCCGCTCTAGAACGCGATTCATGGCAACCCGTCTGGGTATCATGGCCCTGCTGCTCGCTCTGCTCGGTGCATGCGCTACTCCGCGTGCAATCCGCCTCGACACCGGGCAGGGCTCACCCCTGGAATACAGGCCGTCCTCTTCATCCAAGTCCGTGAAGGTGGACACGGATGCATTCGAGGAGGCGCTGACGCGGCTGGTGTTGGAAACGCCTCTGACGCTTCGTGCTCCGCAACAAGGTTTGTTGGTGCGCGCCGCCCACTCTGGGAACAGCAGCGAAGCCCGATGGCCGCGACTGATGCGCAAGAGCTTCGGTGGCCTCTGCGAGCCGGGGCAGCGTCGAGATAATTGCCTCTCCCTCCTGGATGATGGGCTGAGGCTGAGCGAGTGGGACAAACTGGGGGTTGCGCTGGGGCTGTCGCTCGAGCCTCTCAAGGAGAGCATCGCCAGGGCAGTGGAGAAGACCCTGGCACCCCAACTCTTTTACACCGTCATCGCCACGGGGCTCGTCACCTGGGTCGTCCTGGCCGCAAATCCGGAGCCGGTGCTCACCAAGGCAGCGGCGATCGTCTCAGCGATTCTGCTCATCTACCTGGGGATAGAGACGTTTCTGGAGGTCGTGGAGGCGAGTCGTGAGTTGAAGGGAGCCACGGACCGGGCCACGACGTGGATTGAACTGGAGCAGGCGGGGCATCGCTTCGCCAGCCGAGTGGGACCGGAGGTGGCGCGCGTCTTCGTTCTCGCGGTCACTGTGGTGGTGAGTCATGGCATGACGGGGGGCTCGGCGTGGCTGGCCTCTCGGCTGTCGCTGCTGCCCAGCTTCACGGATGCTGCTGTGGCCGGGGCCGCACGGGTAGGCATCAGCCTTGCGAACGTAGGACAGGTGAGTGCGGTCGCTGTTGAAGGCGGCATTGTCGTCATCTCCCTGCCTGCCACGGCGGTCGCGATGGCGGCCCAGGGAGTGCGCGGCGCCGTCACGGGGGCCGGTCCTGTCGGCTTCAGGTCCTGGGGCTCGTTCAGTGGCCTCAAGAGTGCTTTGGGGACAGCCGGACCGGGAAGGCAGTGGCACCACATCGTCGAGCAGACGAAGGGCAACATCCAGCGGTTTGGTCCTCGTGCTCTTCACAACACCGAGAACGTGATCCCCATCGACGCAGGGATTCATCGGCAGATCAGCGCGTATTATTCGTCGAAGGATCCGCTCTTCTCTGGTGGACAAACCGTGCGGCAGTGGCTGAGTGGTCAGTCCCTCAAGGCCCAGCGCGAGTTCGGCTTGAAGATCCTCCGGGATTACGGTGCGATTCCATGAGCATGCGCAACAACCCAGAGGCAAGCATCGATGTGCTCGTCCAAGAGTACGAGCAGGCAGCGGTCGCCTACGGACAGGCGCTGGCCGCTGCGAATCATCGTGCCGCCAATCGTGCCCACGACAGGCTCGCAGGTGCCTACCGTGAGCTCCGGAGCCGAGCGGCGGCCGCCCATCTGCTCCCCCTGTTGAAGAGCGAGGACGACTACGTCCGTTCTTGCGCTGCGGCACACGCGCTCGAGTTCGCTCCTACCCAGGGAGAACCTGTGCTGTTAGAGCTTGCCGCCCACCCAGGGCGCATCCGGACACGAGCGGAGTACACGCTCAAGGCGTGGCGCGAGGGCACGCTCGAGTTTCCATGAGCGACGTAGGCCACCAGGAAGTGCATGTTCCTGGTCATCACTCAGGGCTTCGCCGGAGCCGCGCTCTGGCCGAAGTCCGCGCCGCGCAGCTTCGTCACGCAGTCCAGGGGCAGGGGCGCTTCGGGGGCCCGCAGGAAGGCGAGCGTGATTTCTCCGCCGCAGCGATTGAAGGACGCGCCGTGGCTCTGCCCCGGCATCTCGACATAGCGCGCGTGCGGCATCGACTCGAGCAGCTGTCGCCCCCAGTCCGGAGGCGTGTCCGGGTCGAACTCGCCGGCGAACACCAGCGTGGGGATGTCGCTCGTCACCGGCGTGTTCTCCTCGGCCGGAGCGCGCGCCACGTTCCAGGCGCGGCAGGTCTCCACCGACGCCGTGCCCTGGTCCACACCCCCGAGCCCCACTGAGGGCGCCCGCTGCGCGGCGATGCGCTGGGTGTCCTCGAAAGGAAGCTCCTCTGAGCACCAGACCGACAGCCTCAAGCCCCACGTCATCGTCGAGGGCCCCAGGCTGTCCTCCACCAGCGGCGTCAACTCGGAGTAATCCCCCGCCGCCGCTCGCGAGATGATGCGAGGCACCAGCGGGATGCGCCTCGGGTCGTGCAGCGCCGCGTCGATGGCCCGGACGACCGCCGCGCCCCGGACCTCCACCGGCTTGCCCTCTGTCTTCGATGGATTCAGCACCAGCGGCAGCGGCTTCCGGTCCGCCGCCGCGACGAGCTGGGCGAAGCGCTTGCGCAGCTCCGGGTGGGCGGCGCCACACTCCCGGTCGAGGGCGCAGCCATCGAACACCACATCGAGCACGCGCTGGAAGTTCGCGGCGGACACCTCGTCGAAGTTCACCTCGGGCGGCAGCACCGAATCGAGGATGAGCGAGCGCACGGTCCCCGGGTGGCGTCGCGCCACCGTGAGCATCAGCCGTGTGCCGTAGGAGAGTCCCTGCAGGTTCAGCGTCTTG
Organism: Myxococcus sp. AB025B; assembly: GCF_006518215.1. NCBI lineage: Bacteria > Pseudomonadati > Myxococcota > Myxococcia > Myxococcales > Myxococcaceae > Myxococcus > Myxococcus sp. AB025B. The sequence goes on along the minus strand of NZ_SRLW01000106.1, from coordinate 17,015 downwards.
TACCCGAGCACCTGTCGGAGCGCGTCGATGTCATCCGCCGTGGCGGCGGTGGTGTAGCCATCCAGGTCCACGCCCTCGGAGCCCCACTTCGCGCGGCAGCGCCTGGCCTCCTTCGTCAGCGCGTCCTGCGCCTTCTGGCCCCGCAGCCGGCCCGCGGCAATCTCCCCCTTGAGCGCGTTGATGCCCGGGCACTCGAGCGCGGGCTGCGCCAACTTCCCGCCACGAGGCTCCAGGACCAGGAAGTCGCGCTCATCGAGCAGCGGGTTGCGCTTGCCGGAACGCACGTTGGAGACGGCGCTGACACCGGGCCCGCCGGGCATGAAGAGCAGGGGGGCCGGGGCCGGCTTCTGGGCGCGGCTGCGCAGGCGCATCGCCGGGAGTTTGATGAGTCGGCTTTCCGCCTTCTGTCGGTTCTCCGGGACGACGAGCAGGCCGCAGTCGATGGCCTCGTCGGATGCGACGGTGGAGGGGCAGGGCGTCGGCTCGAAGCGGGGGACCGCCTCCGGGGCCGAGGCATGGGCGGTGAATCCGAGGAACAGCCCCGTCACGAGGACGAAGAAGCGCGAGGACATGGGGGACTCTAGACCCGGCGCTCGAAGCGGCGTCCAGTACGGAAAAACCACCCTGTGATAACGAAGTGAAATCACCGCCCCTCGACACCCGTCGCCTCGGTTGTTTCATCGCCGTCGCGCGAGGCCCCTCGCCACCGGGGGCCCTCCCTGCGCGGCTGTCTGCGAATCGTCTCCGCGCTGACGGACGTGGACCTGCTCTGAAGCGACGCATCCAAGGGGCTCGACGAGGAGTCCCCGGGCTCACGTCCGGAGACTCCTCCGCGACCGAGCCGAGAGCTCAGTTGACGAGCAGCACCTTGCCAGTGCCGCCCTTCTCCGCGTGCTGCTGGGCGTCCTTCGCCTCATCCAGCTTGAACGTCTTGCCAATCGGGATGGTCAACTCGCCCTTGGCCACGCTCTCTCCCAGCTGCGCGAGCCGGCGTCCATCCGGGTGCGAGAAGAAGCTGCTCACCTGGAGGCCCTTCTCCTTCGCCCCCTTCGGCTCCCCCACCACGCTGCACACCCGCCCGCCGCGCTTCACCTTGTCCAACACCGCCGCCACGGCCTTGCCGCCCACCGTGTCCGCCACGGCGTCCAGTGTCGGCAGCTTCGCGATGTCGCTCGCATCCTCCAGCGCGACCACCCCGTCCACGCCGAGCTTCCGGGCCTCCTCCACCTGCGTGGCCCGTACGCCCGCCCAGACCTTCGCCCCCCGCGCCTTCGCCGCGAACAGGGCCGCGCGGCCCACCGCCCCCACCGCGCCGGTGACGAGCACCGTGTCGCCTTGGGCCGGCTTCATCTGCTCCTCGATCAACTGCACGCCCGTCAGGGTCACCAGCGGCAGCGCGGCCGCGTCCTTCAGCTCCAGCGAGTCCGGCACCCGGGCCCAGACCTCCTCGGGGGCGACCACCGTCTCCGCATAGCCCGAGGACACCACGCCCATCACCCGGTCGCCCTTCTTGAAGCCCTTCACGCCCTGCCCCACCTCGACGACCTCTCCCGAGACGTCCCGTCCGAGGATGGCGGGGAACGTCACCGGCATCACTTCCTTCATGTCGCCTCGACGAATCTTCCAGTCGACCGGGTTGATGCTCGCGGCGATGACGCGCACCTTCACGTCTCCCGGGCCCACCTTCGGCTCGGGCATCTCCGTCACGACGAGGTTGTCCGCATCTCCATAGGCCTTCAGCACGACGGCTTTCATGGGGTGGCTCCCGGAATGAAGTGGCTCGAAGCGCGCTCCAACGACGGACCAACGATAAGTACCGACGAAGAGGTCGCCATCGTCCGCGGGCGCCTGACTCCCTGGCCACTCCTCACGAGGACTCCTGGAGGCGCTGCGTGCCTCCGCCTGCTTCATTGCCCCCATCTTCCCTGGAGCCCGGGTCGCCATTGAAGAGACGTCCGAACGTTGAGAGTCGTGCCGAGGAGGCCCTTGCGCAGCTCAAGGCGCCGCACGTCCACCGACCACTGGGAACCGCTCGTAGGCGCGCCGAAGCACGTCCAGATGGGCGATGTTGTCCAGGTCGAGCGGTGTGTCGGTGAGCTGGACGACCCAGCCGCCCGAGGCCGTGCGTCGTGCCCGCGTGAGCAGGTCGGCGTCGCGGGCCGGGTCTGGAAAACCGAGGGCCCGCGCCGCAGCGACTGACCAGTAGTTGATCCACCCCAGGTAATGCGGAATTTCGGGTGAGCGGAGCTCTTCTGGTGGAAGGAGCATCGGGAGCCCGCGTGGTGAACGCTCCGGTCCATGTCCTGAGTCGCGCATCTGCTGTGCGACCTCCGAGCCATGGCCGCTCGGCGATGCGTGTCCCCAGAACGAGCGGGCTCCCTCCGCTACACCCTCGAGAACAGCCGTTGCCGCTGCGAGGGTGGTCACATCGAGTGGCAGCTTCACATGGACCTGAAGCTGCCGCTGGCCCTCCGGGAGGAGACTCGCGGGCCTCTTCAACCCGGAGATCGTCACGGGGTTGAGCTCGTCGCCATTGCAGAGGAGGGGGAACTTCCCGCGCGTTGCCGCCTCCGAAAGCCATGCATCACGCTGCTGCAATGGGATGGGCTGCCCGTCCTTGGAGAGCTCCCTCTCCAGACGCAAGCCCGGCAGCGCCCTTTCCATTCCCTGAATGGTGGCGAGTGTGCGGCCATCGTCGCCCGTGAGCGCCGGCGCATAGACAGAAACCAGGAGGCGACTCTTCAAGGTCATCGTTCGCACCCCGTCACGACGATATTCGGCGCAAGGGACGGCTCCAGGTCGAGCAACGCTTGCTGGTGCTCGACCTCGCTCACCCCAACAGCGAAGCGATATCCACAGGCCTGGGCAATCCGACGGTCCACCAGGAACTCCTCCACCTGGTCCCTCACCACCTGCTCCTGGAGGAAGTCTGTGTACGTGTTGAATGGTCGGATCCTCGCAGGAGGGGGGGCATCGGCAATCCGCGCATGTCTTCGTGGCGCGCCGATTTGTGTCGTCTGCGCACAGAACCCTCTCGCAGTCCGCCCACGACGCTCGACTCGGCCCGGGTGACTCGTCACTGTACGCGGCGCCTGGCGGCCTGGGGCCGGACCGTCGTGGCGCGCTGGAGTCCCTCGGCCGCGAAGGAGTCGCCATGCAGTACACGAACCTGGGTCGCTCGGGGCTCTCCGTCAGCCGGCTGTGTCTGGGCACGATGAACTTCGGCTGGAACACCGAGGAGCCGGAGTCCCACGCCATCATGGACACCGCGCTGGAGCGCGGCATCAACTTCTTCGACACCGCCAACGTCTACGGCTTCGGCGACAACAAGGGCCGCACCGAGCAGGTCATCGGCAACTGGTTCGCCCAGGGCGGACGGCGCCGCGAGCGCACCGTGCTCGCCACCAAGGTCTACGGCCCCATGGGCGACTGGCCCAACGAGGGCAAGCTGTCCGCCCTCAACATCCGCCGCGCCCTCGACGCGAGCCTCAAACGCCTGCGCACCGACTACATCGACCTCTACCAGTTCCACCACGTCGACCGCGCCACGCCGTGGGAGGAAGTCTGGCAGGCCCTCGAGGTCGCCGTCACCCAGGGCAAGGTGCTCTACGTCGGCAGCAGCAACTTCGCCGGCTGGCACATCGCCCAGGCCCAGGCCGCCGCCGCGCGGCGCGACTTCCTGGGCCTCATCAGCGAGCAATCCCTCTACAACCTGCTGGCGCGCACCGTGGAACTCGAAGTGCTCCCCGCCGCCCGTCACTACGGCCTGGGCGTGCTGCCCTGGTCCCCCCTCCACGGCGGCCTGCTCGGCGGCGTGCTCAAGAAGGAGCGCGAGGGCAAGCGCCGCCTGGAGGGCCGCGCGCGAGAGGCCCTCCAGAAGAACCAGGAGAAGATTGAGCGCTACGAAGCCCTCGCCGCCGAGCTCGGCCACGAGCCCGGAGACGTCGCGCTCGCGTGGCTTTTGCACCAGCCCGCCGTCACCGCGCCCATCATCGGACCGCGCGTGGCGGGCCAGCTCGACGCCGCCCTGCGCGCGCTCGACGTGAAGCTCGATGAGAAGACGCTGGCCCGGCTGGACGAAATCTTCCCGGGCCACCGCCCCGCGCCAGAAGACTACGCCTGGTAATGCCTCACACCGCCGTCCAACCACCGTCGACGTCCAGCACCATGCCGGTGGCATAGGCACACGTCGCCAGGAAGAACGCCGCGTCGGCCATGTCCCGGGGAGCGCCCGCGCGCTTCATCGGGACGAGGAACATGCCCCTAAACCTCTTCAAACTTCGTTCCCGTGGCGCCCATGCGCTCAAGTGCGTCGCGGATTTCCTCTCGGACGATCAACGCGATGGGCCAGCCCCAGGTGCGGAACACCTTCGCGTCACCTACCTGTGAAGCGTCGATCCGCATTCCCCAAACGTCTCGATACTCTCCAACCTTCTCAGGGCGCCCGTCCTCCGGCGTCCACATCAGGATCTCCTTGGTGGCCTTGTCGTCAATGCATCGAATCAGCCGGGTCGCCACGAGAATGCAGAACGGCTCAGGCTGGCCCGCGACCTCTACGGGAAAGAGCTGCACGTCCTCGGGAGCAAGCTCCGCGAAGACGGACGCCACCTTGGCGTGGACTACCGGGGTTGAGCGGGCCGCTAGGGAGAAGTCGAGCGCTGTTCCGGGGAGATACATCGGGAGCTTCAATCGGCCCGGAGCACCAATAGGCGCCCCGTCGGTGAACACCCATGGTTCACTCAACGCTCGGTCTTCAAAGTCAGTAGGGGTGCCGAGCAGCCACCGGCCTGGAATGGTCATGTCGTCAGACAGATCGAAGTACCGCCTGGGCATGGGTTGATTGTGGCCCCGGCTTCAGGTTCCCGTCACCAGCTTGTTGAGGGTGGTGCCTGGAGTGGCGATCTCCTTCCCCAACCTGCCGAGCTCGGCAGTGAGGTCCTCGCGGCATTGCTTCATGCTGCGGCAGGTTCGCGTTGCCGCGTCCAGACGCCGGAAGACCCGCTGATGGTATGCCAGCGGGTGAGGCCCCTTGTGGCCCTTGACGTGGACGATGTTGGCTGGGTCGTCCAGCGACATGCCCGCCCTGTCGAAAATCTCCTGAAGCCGGGGTGACCACGGGCCTTCACTGTTCGTGGACTTCCACCACTTGTTCGTAGCGACGTGGTGGTCGTGGCCCTCCGCGTCTACCGGGGCGGCCGCCACGCCGCCCAGGGGTCGTGCCGTCATGGCCACCGCGTTGGGGGCCAGTGCCACGGTGACGGCCTCGCCCGAAACAGCCACCTCGCCCACCTCGCCCACGGCGGCAAGGCGGATACCGGCGCGGCCCCCGGCCAGCGTCGCCGCCTGAGCTGAACCGGGCAGCGTGGGCACCTTGTTGGCGAAGCCCGCAGCCGTGTTCCCCACGGCCACCGTCGCCAGCAGCGCGAAGGCCCGCGCCGCGTTCTGTCCCATGACCTTTCCGTAGCGCTCGCCCGCCTCTCGCAGTTCGTCGAACGTGGTCGCCCGGTCCGCCTCTTCCACCAACCATTTGAAGCCCACCATCAGCGTCCAGAAGGTGTCCACCCCGAGGTAGACAATGGCTGTCGCCGTCATCACAGCAACCAGGCCCTTGCTCACTGGCTCGGGCACTGACCAGAGGACCAGGTAGAGGGTCAGAGTCCACACTGCCGCCGAGAGCGCCGCGTGCGGGTCGGCCATTCCCTTGAATGCGTCCAGCATCTCTTCGAGGACGACGCCTTGGGCCATGGCCATGGCCAGCGCATAGCGCCCGTCCCCAGTGACGGCGGGGCTGTCCACCAGCAGGCGCAGACAGTCGCCCTTGCGCCCCGTGCGCTCGCACCAACGCAGATATGCTCTCGTCAGCTCCACCTCCGCTGGCGGCATGTCGGAGGCCAGCGCAGTCCCCTCCAACGGCGTCATCTGCCGGGTGCGCGGGTTGAAGAGGTACGCGCCGCTGCGGGTCTCCACGCCCAAGAGGTTGCGTGCCGCCTGCTGGGGATTGGCCGAGGGCCGCATCTGCCGCGCCAGCCGGGCCACGGCCTCTTTGAACTCGCGCCGCTCCATCTCCACTGGCTCGGCTTCGCCGCTGTGAGGCGTGAAGACGACCGGCGACCCCCGCCCCGTCTCCAAGCGCACCACGCGCCCCGAAGCACAGCCCGTCAGCCAAACCAGCAGCAGCAGCGCGGCAGCGCGATGCATTCTCATCCATCCCCCAGAGGGAAAGGGCTCCATCCTCCGAGACGAGGCCGGGCCACGGCCAGAACCCAGCGGATGAGCCTCCCGCAGAGGTGACTGTGCCGAGCGCTCCCAGGGGCAAGCTGTCCGCCCTCGACATCCGCCGCGCCCTCGACGCGAGCCTCAACCGCCTGCGCACCGACTCCATCGACCTCTACCCGTTCCACCACGTCGACCGCGCCACGACGTGGGAGGCGCTCTGGCAGGCCCTCGAGGTCGCCGTCACCCAGGGCAAGGTGCTCTACGTTGGCAGCAGCAACTTCGTCACACCGCCGTCCAACCACCGTCGACGTCCAGCACCATGCCGGTGGCATAGGCACACGTCGCCAGGAAGAACGCCGCGTCGGCCATGTCCCGGGGAGCGCCCGCGCGCTTCATCGGGACGTGGGCCGCGAGCGTGTCCAGGAACGCCCCCACCTGCGTGGCCGGCACGCCCCAGTCGATGGCCGTGTCCTTCGTGAGTCCGGGTGACAGCACGTTCACCCGCAGGCCCCGGGGCGCCAGCTCCACCGCGAGCGAGCGCCCCATGGCGTTGATGCCCCCACACAGTCCCGCCCCGCCCGCGTAGTTCGCCAGCGCCGCGTGCCCGGCGATGCCCGAGCACAACAGGATGGAGCCTCCCTCCCGCATCTTCGGCACCGCGTGACGCACCGCGGAGAGCTGTCCGAAGAAGCGGTCCTTGAACAGCGCCTCCCAGGCGCTCATCGGCACCGTCTCCACCGGCCCGAACACCGCGCCGCCCGCGCACGTCACCAGCAGGTCCACCCGGGGCACCGACTCCATCAGCCGCACCACCTGGGCCTCGTCTCCCACATCCGTCACCACCCCGCGCGCGCCATGGCCTATCCGCGCCACCGCCTCGTCCAGCCGCCCCTGACGCCGGCCGGCGATGACCACCTCCGCCCCCTCGCTCGCGAAGCGCTCGGCGATGGCCAGCCCGATGCCCGTGGCTCCGCCCGTGATGACCGCGATCCGTCCATCCAATGCACCCATGGCTTGCCTCCTCGTGTCTGGGTATCCAGAGCCGCTGACTGCATACGGCGCGAAGGCGTGGGACTGGCGCTCGCGATTCATGCGCCACCCGGCGCCCACGTGTGTCCTGGAGTCGAACTAGACAGTCCAGACAACCGTGGGGCAAGGTCGAGTTCCCCTCCGAGGGTGGGTCACCCTCCTTGCGCCGGAGTACACACCATGCGTCGCTTTGTCGTGTTGGTTTCGCTGCTGGGGCTGTCCGCGTGCGGTGGAGGAGTCGAAGCCGAGCAGCAGCCCGAGTCCCCCGCACAGACGGAGCAGGGGCTCTGTACTGGCAATGCCTGGGAGTGTTTCTGCGCGCAGTACAAGACGCAGGCGACGTGCAACCAGGCCTCGTCGGGAGCCCGGCACTGCGTCTGGCAGAACAAGTGCCTGCCGACCTACGAGTGAGCTGACCTCAAGGGGTGTCCATGAGGGGCGGCCCGGCGCGAGGCAGGTGGACGATGAAGGTGGTGCCCCCGCCCGGGCGGCTCTCCAGGAAGATGTGGCCCCCGTGGGCCTCCACGAGCTGGCGGGTGATGAACAGGCCCAGCCCCAGCCCGCCATAGTGGCGACTGGACACCGCGCGCTCGAAGCGGTCGAAGACGCGCGCGGCGTCCTCGGGGGCGATGCCGATGCCCCTGTCTTGCACCTCCACGCGCGCCCGCTCCGCGTCGCCCCGCACGCGCACGTCCACCGGCGCGCCGTGCCCGTACTTGAGCGCGTTGGACATCAGGTTGGTGAGGACCTGCTCCAGTCGCAGCCGGTCCCACCGGCCCGTCATCGGCTCGGGCGCGTCCACCTCCAGCCGCACGCCCGCGGCCTGGGCCTCCACCTCGAAGCGGCGCGCCAGCTCCCGGACCAGCTCCCCCAGCTCCACGTCCTCCAACTGCAGCTCCATCCGCCCGCTCGACAGGCGCGCCACGTCCAGCAGGCTGTCCACCAGCTTGGTGAGTCGGGTGGTCTGCCGCTCGCACGTCTCCACCCCGCGCTCCAGCCGCTCCGCGTCCAGCGGCCCCGGCTGCCGCAGCTGTCGGAAGAGCAGCTGCAGCTGGAGCTTGAGCGAGGTGAGCGGCGTGCGCAGCTCGTGCGCGGCCACACTGAGGAACTCGTCGCGCACGCGCACCGCGGCCTGGGCCTCGTCGGCCAGACGTCGGTGCTCGGCGCTGGCCTACTCCGCCAGGGCGCGCGCGTTCACCTGCGCGCGGGTGACGAGGAAGAGCAGCAGCGACATCAGCAGGCCACCGCCCGCCACCGTGGTGGGGTGGCTGGAGCGCGTGCCCGTCATGAAGGCCTCGCGGGTGGTGAACACCAACGTCCACGGCACCCCGGCCACCTGCACGGTGAGCTGCTGCCGGAGCCCCCCCGCGTCCGGCGCGCCGGGGTGCGAGGTGTAGAGCCGCGCCGACTCGCTCACGGTGGCGCCGTCGTAGATGGCCAGGTCGATGGTGGACTGGAAGCCCGGGAAGCGCAGGCCCTCCACGAAGTCCTTCATGCGGAAGGCGCCGAAGACGAACCCCTCCAGCCGCTCGCCGCGGGCCTGGGGCGTGGTGGGCTCCACCATCCCCGCGTAGAGCGGGACGTAGATGACGAAGCCCGCCTGGGCCACCTGGCCCACGGGCTCGGAGACCAGCTGCACCTTGCCGGTGGCCGCGGGCAGGCCGCTTCGCATCGCGCGCGCCAGCGCCGCCCTGCGCGCCGGCTCGGACATGACGTCGAACCCGAGCACCCGGAGGTTGTTCACGTCGAACGGCTCCACCAGGTCGACGACGGCGTGGTGCTCGCGCGCGTCCTCGGGCCACACCCGGTACTGGGGGAAGCCCTCCTGGCGCATCCGGGCCTCGTGCCGCGCCAGCTCGTCCCGGCTCAGCCACCGCGCCAGGCCGACGGCCTGGATGCCGGGGTAGCGCTGGCGCACCTCCAGGCTCTCCGTGTACGCGCGGAACTCACGCCGCTCCACCGCCTCGCTGCCGGTGAAGACGCCGCGCGTGCCCAGGAGCATGGCCTGGTAGACGTCCAGGCGCTGCTGGAGGGCCACGGAGCCGTCCGTGGTGGCGTCATCGAAGAGCTGCTGCCTGCGCAGGCTCACCCCCCGCCGGATGTACGTGGTCGCCCCCGCCGTGACGAGCAGCCCCATCAGCAGGGCGAGGAGGGCGGCCGCGTTGCGGCGCACGTGGGAGGCGAGGGAGGTCGACACGAGTGTCCTCCAGGAGAAACGCCCGGGCCTGAAACACAATCCCCGTCCAGCCGTCCGCGTGAGCGACACTGCAACGGCTGCTCGCTCGGGGCATTCTAGGAGCCATGGTGCGTCACGTCATCGTCGTGGGAGCAGGACCGGGCGGGCTGTCCGCCGCCATCAACCTGGCCGGGCAGGGCTTTCGCGTCACCGTGGTGGAGAAGGACCCGGTGCCCGGAGGGCGGATGAAGGGGCTGACGCTCGGAGCCCACGGCGAGTACACACTCGACACGGGGCCCTCCATCCTCCAGCTCCCCGGGGTGCTGGAGCGCATCTTCGAGCGCTCCGGACGTCGGCTGGCGGACTACGTGAAGCTGGTCCCGCTGGACGTCAACACGCGGCTGCACTTCTGGGATGGCTCCCAGCTGGACACCAGCCGGGACCCCGCGCGGATGGAGGCGGAGGTGGCGCGCTTCGGTCCCCAGCAGGTGGAGGGCCTCCGGCGCTGGCTTGCCGAGGGGAAGGACAAGTACGGCATCGCGTACGAGAAGTTCATCTGCACGCACGCGGGCAGCCTCGCCTACTACGCCCCCTGGCGCCTGGCCTCCACGCTGCGCTTCAAGCCCTGGCAGACGCTCTACAAGCACCTGGACTCGTTCTTCCACGACGACCGGCTGACGTACGCGCTGGCGTACCCGTCGAAGTACCTGGGCCTGCACCCGACGACGTGCTCGTCGGTGTTCAGCGTGATTCCCTTCATCGAGCTGGCCTTCGGGGTGTGGCACGTGGACGGCGGCTTCCGGGAGCTGGCGCGCGGGATGATGCGGTGCGCGCAGGACCTGGGCGCCAGTTTCCGGATGGGCGCGCCCGTCAAGCGCGTGCGCGTGGAGGCCGGGCGCGTGGCGGGCGTGGAGCTGGAGGGCGGCGAGGTGCTGGAGGCGGACGCGGTGGTGCTGAACGCGGATCTGCCCTACGCGGCGACGAAGCTCTTGTCGGCCGAGGCGCGCGAGGGCTCGCGGCTGACGGACGCGGCGCTGGAGAAGGCGAAGTACTCGTGCAGCACGTTCATGGCGTACTACGGCCTGGACACGCGCTACGACGATTTGCCGCACCACCTCATCTACCTCTCGGAGTCGGCGCGGCGCACGGACCGGGACGCGCTGGAGGACCGGGAGCTGGACGTGGACGACCCGCCCTTCTACGTGTGCAACGCGTCGGTGACGGACCCGAAGGGGGCGCCGGAGGGGCACTCGACGCTCTACGTGCTGGTGCCCACGCCGAACACGGCGCGGCCGGTGGACTGGGCGAAGACGGAGGCGACGCTGCGCGAGCGCATCCCGGCGATGCTGGAGAAGGTGGGGCTCAAGGGCGTGCGTCAGCACATCCGCGCGGAGCGCTACTTCACGGCCCAGACGTGGCGGGACGAGTTCAACGTGTTCCGGGGCGCGGTCTTCAATCTCTCGCACACGTGGATGCAATTGGGCCCGCTGCGGCCCCGGGTGAAGAGTCCGGACGTGGAGGGCTTGTATTGGGTGGGCGGAGGCACCCACCCGGGCAGCGGACTGCTCACCATCATGGAGAGCGCGAACATCGCGGCGGACTACCTGACGCGCGAGGCGGGCAAGGGGCCGCTGCCGGGCTGGCCGTACGTGCCGCCGCTGGAGGATGAGGCGCGGTCGGCGCCCCAGGCGCGCGCAGGCTGACGCGGCACTGCGCCGCGTCACTCCGGCCGCGCCTCCTCTCCAGCCATGCAGGCCAAAGGGGCCCGGCTCGCAACGAGGCCCCACGGATGCGAAGCTGTCTCCCATGCCGTTCTTCATCCCATTCGCGGTGGGAGGCCTGGTGCTGACGGCGCTGGGGCTCGGTGCGAAGAAGGTCTGGGACCAGGGCCGCGTCGTCGAGTCCCCCGCGCTCGCCCAGGCCCGTGAGCGACACGCCGCCGCGCTCGGCGCGCTCAAGTCCGCCCGGCTGCGCGTGCGCACGGGCCTCGCCTCCTACGGCGAGCGTCAGGCCCGTGCCCGAGCGGAGGTCGTCGAGCCCCTGCGAGGACTGCTCGCGCGACTGGAGCGCTGGGAGCATGCGAAGCGGGAGGACGTGCTCCCGCCCGAGGCCCTCGCGGCCCTGGAGGCGCTGCCCTCCGAGCCCGTCTCCCGCGCCGCGCGCCGCGCGTGGCCCCTCTTGGGCGTGGGCGCGCCCGTGTCCCCCGGCTGGGAGCCCGTGCTCACGTGGATGGAGCGGGGCTGGCTGCAGGAGGACGCGGCCCCGGTGGTCCTCGATGGGGTCTCCTTGTTCGAGGCCGCGGCGCCATGGGCCTCGGCGAGCACCGTGGAGGACACCGACGAGGCCCGCGTGCGCCAGCTGGACGCCTGCGCGGCGACGCTCCGACAGGCCACGGAGTTCCTCGACGCCCTGCTCGGAAGGCTCACCTCATTGGAGACCCGCGTGGGCGCGCTCCAGTCGAGGGCCGAGGTCCAGCTCGCGTACCTGGACGCGGCGAGCTTCGAGCAGGACGGCCCCGAGCCCCGCGAGCGCCTCGGCCGCCTGGGCCTGCTCGTGGGCCGGCTGGTGGTGCTGCTCCGCGCCCCGGTGCTGGGGCCCGACGGGCGACTCGAACCCGAGCCGCCCGTGTCCCCCGAGGAGGCCGCGCTCGCTCAGACGTAGCGCTGGGCCAGCTGCGACACCTGTCCGGTGGCGTGGGTGACGGCGACGGCCGCCTGCTGCGTGGTGTCCAGGTGGCGCAGCGTGTCCGTGGTCAGCTCATCCAGCTCGCGCACGGCGGCGAACAGCTGGTCCACGCCCTGGTGCTGCTGGGCCACGGCCTCGGCGATCTGCCGCACCGCGGACGCGGACTCGCGCGACAGGGTGGCCAGTTCGCGCAGCCGCTCGCCGCTGGTGCGAAGCGGCGCCAGCGCCGTCTCCACCCCCGCCGCGCTCCGGTCCGTCATCTCCGTGGCCTGGGTGGCCGCCGAGGCCATCGTCTCCAGCAGCCCGCGCACCTGGTTGGTCGCCTGGACGGACTGGTCCGCCAGCTCGCGCATCTGCCGCGCCACCACGCCGAAGCCCTTGCCGTGCTCACCCGCGCGCGTGGCCTCGATGGCCGCGTTGATGGCCAGCATGTGCGACTGGTCCGCCAGCGCCTTCACCACCTCCGACACGCGGCCGACCTCCCGCGCGCGCTGCTCCAAATCCTGCATCTGCCCGTGCAGCCCGTCGGCGATGTCGCGGATGGACGCGAGGCCCTTCTCGGTGCCCTGCAGCGACTCCTCGCCCAGCCGGCCCACCGCGGCGGCGCGCTCGGCCACCTGGAGGATGCTGGTGGCGCGAGAGGCCGCCACGTGCGACGCCTGCTGAATCTCCTGCGCCGTGGCGCGCGCCTGGTGCAGCGCCGCCGCCTGCCGCGACAGCGTCTGGTTCTGCTGGTTGCTCGCCTCCGACAGCCGCGTGCCCGCCTGCGCCAGGTCCCCCGCCGACGTGCGCAGCGAGCGCGGCAGCTCCTGCAGCCGCTGGTACAGCTGCCACGTGGTCGCGGCCAAATCACCCAGCTCGTCCGTGGACACCCACCGCGGCGGCGCCGCGCGGCCCTCCACCAGCGCCTCCAGCGACGCGCCCACCGCGCGCGAGCCCTTGGCCAGCCGCCGCGCCGCCCACGCCGCCGTGAGGATGGAGCCCAGCGCCGCGTAGCCGCCGAACATGACGACCGGCAGCACCAGGTCCTTCTGCAGCGGCGCCACCGTGGCGCGCACCTGCGCCGCCGACGCGGCCTGCCCCTTCGACTCGATGTCCTTCGCCAGCGCCCCCAGCTCCCGCTCGATGCGCAGGTTCAGCGTCACGACGCTCGTCAGACAGGTGACGAGCAGCGCGGAGACGACGGTGGCGGGCAGCAGCCACAGCTGTCGGGGCGCGAAGCCCTCTCCGGCGGGCCGCGCGCTGGGCGCCTTCTGGTAGGCGTCCAGCACCGTGGGCATCAGCACCTGCTCATAGAGCATGTACAGGAGCGGGCTGCTGAACAGCCCCGCGCTCATCGACACCGCCACGCCCACCGGCACCACCGACATCGGCCGGTCCAGCAGGAACGCCACGCCCCCGTTGAACAGCACCCCGCCGATGAACCACGACACCATCGACTCGCCGAACGCCAGCTGCGACGGGATGCGGATCAACCGCTCCACCCGCAGGCGCCCCTCTGTCGCCATGGCCCGCTTCAGGAGCCACGGCAGCACCACCATCGGCTGCGCCACCGCGCACAGCCCCAGCACCAGCGGCGTGATGACTCCCAGCAGGATGCGCGTCGCCTTCGGCCCCTCCAGTGACAGCAATTGCATGTCCACGTACAGGGCCGGGCAGAAGGCCACCGTCGTGATGAGGGAGCGCAACAGGTACATCCGCCGGAACAGCGCGCCAGGGGTCGGAAGCGGAGGAGTGGACATCGGGAAGCAGTGACTCCGGGGTGGCAGTGACTTCAGCGTGCGGGGCAGCGCGCCTTGCGTCAATGTCCCGTTTCAGCAGGGGGGAAGGATTCCAACCAGGGAGCGTCTCGGGCTCCCCCCATTCCACTGGGGCCACCGGACCTCCGCAAGTCCGTGGCCGCGCTTCGCTCGCCTGGATGTCTGGGTATTTTCCTTGAATTGCGGGACTGCTTCTGGAAGGGGCCGACCCCCGCCACCCGAGCAGGCGAGCGGCCTGGCCCTCCTGCACGACCCCAGGGCCATGCCCACACTCACTCCACAACGGCTCTCAAGAGCTCACAGCCACAGGAGAGTGACATGGGTGAGTTGATCGACAAGGCCAAGGGCAAGATCAAGGAGACCGTGGGCGCGGCCACCGGCGACCGTTCGCTGGAGGCCGAGGGCAAGGTCGACACTGCCAAGGGCCACGCCAAGGAGAAGGTGGAGGACGCCAAGCGCGCCGTCCGGGACGCGGTGGACGACGACAAGCCGCGCCGCGACGAGTTCTGATTCTCGCCAGCGAGCGCACCAGCACACGGCCGGGTCGCGGGGAGGCTCTCCTCGCGGCCCGTCGCCGTGGCTAGCGCTTCACCTCGGGCGGACACGCCACCTCGAGGAACGTCGTGGTCTTCCCGCTGAGCATCACCCACAAGCAGCGCAGCACACAGCCCGCGCCGAACTCTCGGTAGATGAGACCCAGATTGGTGACCACCTCTCTTCCGGTGATGACGCCGCGCATTGGTCCTCCCCCTTCTTCAGCTTCCCGTCCGTCCCCGCCACCACCCACCGCGCTGTCGTCGGAGCCTTTCTGCAAAGCTCCGGCCGCTCCCCGCGCGGCCCGCTGAAGACGCTCTGTTGCTCCGCGAACGTGCCAAGCGCGCCAATCTCCAGGCGGGAATGTGCGCGTGGAACTGCCGCGAGGGATACGGACGCGGCGCGCCTGGAGTTTTTTCAGGGGGGACACCCCACGGTGTGAGGAGGCCGTCCGCCCCCGCTCCGCACGGCCCCGCGGGACCGGAGTCGTGCTCCACCCTCACTCGAGGACGGGGCGTGTGGCGCTGGCCGTCAGTCGTGTGACGTGGACCGCCACGCGCGAGGACGGAAGGGCTCCTCCGCCCGCTCGTGCACACGGCGTCCCCGGGGCGAGGGTGGCATCCCGGCGCGGCCGCCTGAATCTTCGAGGTGAGGGCCTCACGGGGCCTGGACCGCGAGGCGCGGCGGACCGGCGGGCAACGGCTCGCGGACAGGTCCCTGTCGGGCGCATGGGATGGCAGTTCACGCCCCCACGGCGCCGACGCTGGAGCAGCAAGGCCATTGAAAGGAGGGTCTCGTGATGAGGCAGCATGTGCTGACCCGTTTGGATATCCCGTTGCTGCAGCCGGGGACCTTCCGGGGTCCCAGGGGGCTGACGCGCCTGGTGGTGGCGACGGACTTCTCGCTGCGCTCCGAGCTCGCCCTGGCCCGGGCGCTGCGGTTGCCCCTGGGCCTGGGCGCCACCTTCACGCTGCTGCACGCGGGGCCGGTGTTGGAGGGCTCGCCCGGAGGCGTGGTGCTGGGAGGCGGCTGTCTGCGCAAGGCCGTGCACGCGGCGTGTCGGAGGCTGCGCCACCGGTCGGACGTGACGGTGCGCGAGGAGCTGCGCCAGGGCGACACGCTGGACGCGCTGTCGGCGGTGGCGCGCGAGCAGGGCGCCCAGCTGGTGGTGCTGGGCGGCGAGCGGGTGCTGACGCCGGGCAGGTCGCTGGCAGAGGGCTCGATGGTGCGGCGCGCGCTGCGCCATCTGGACACGTCGATGCTGGCGGTGCGGCCCCATCCGGCGAGGCCGTACGAGAGCCCCCTGGTCGCGGTGGACTTCACGCGCGAGTCCCGGCGGGCGCTGGAGCTGACGATGCGGCTGTGTCCCCTGACGCCGGTGTCGGTGCTGCACGTGGTGGACACGCGCGAGGACGAGGCGGCGCTGCGGGCCCGGGGCGCGCCGCCGGAGCGCCTCCTGATGCTGCGCCAAGAGCGCGAGCTCGACGCGCGCCTGGAGCTCGCCCGCTTCCTGGCGCCGTACCGGGAGACGGGCTGCGAGCTGGAGGCCCGGCTGCGCTCCGGGGAGCCGGGCGAGGCGCTCCTGGCGCACGCGCTCGAGCTGGGCTCGGACCTGCTGGTGGTGGCGGGCCCGCGAGGGGCGGGGGACGAGGCGTCGCTGGCGGAGCGGGTGCTGGCCCAATCCTCGTGCGACGTGCTGGTGTCCCGGCACGAGCGGCCCGCGGTGGGGTGAGGGGCGGCTCTTTCGAGCGGATGTCGGGTGAGCACGTTATGAACGGGGGACGTGTCTCCCCGTCCACTCGAGTCCACCCTCCCCGCGAAGAGCTCCCTCAAGGAGCGGCTGAAGAGCGCCGGAAGCCTGTTCCGTCAGCTCCCCGGGACGTTCCGCATCTTCTGGCAGGCCAGCCCCCGGGGCGCCGTCGTGCTCGGGCTGTTGACGCTGGTGGCGGCGGTGTTGCCGGCGGCCATCGCCTGGGTGGGCAAGCTCATCGTGGACGCGGTGGTGGCGGCGGCGCAGGGCTCGGCCGAGGCGCACTCGCGCGTCTACGGGCTGGTGGGGTTGGAGTTCGCGCTGATGCTGGGCTCCGGGGTGGTGGAGCGCGGGCTGACGCTGACGCGGGAGCTCCTGCGCGCCAACCTGGGCAACCTGCTCAACGAGCGCATCCTCCAGAAGGCGCTGGAGCTGGAGCTGCGGCACTTCGAGGACTCGGAGACGTACGACAAGATGCAGAACGCCCGGCGCGAGGCGAGCAGCCGTCCGCTGTCGCTGGTGATGCAGGCGTTCTCCATCGTCCGCAACGCGATAACACTCTCCACGTTCGCGGCGCTGTTGATTGCGCTGTCGCCGTGGAGCGTGGTGGTGCTGGTGGCGGCGTCGATTCCGGCGTTCATCGCGGAGGCGCGGCTGGCGATGGCGGGCTTCCGGCTGTACTCGTGGCGCGCGCCGGAGGGGCGCAAGCTCAACTACCTGGAGTGGATCCTCACGCGGGACAGCCACGTGAAGGAGGTGAAGCTCTTCGGGTTGGGGGATTTGGTGTTGGGGCGCTACCGGGACTTGTTCCGCAAGTTCTTCGCGGAGGACCGGGCGCTGGCCTTCAAGCGGATGGGGTGGGGGC
>NZ_SRLW01000105.1:0-29810 GCF_006518215.1 Myxococcus sp. AB025B | reverse complement strand
GATTTCGCCGCTGACGATGGTGGCGCTGTTCGCGGTGGCGCAGCTGTTGGGGATTGCCAGTCAGGTGCCGGGAGGGTTGGGGGTGTTCGACTCGGTCATCCTGGCGGCGCTGACGCCCGTGGTGCCGACGTCGGTCGTGATTGGCACGCTGGTGGTGTACCGCATCGTCTACTACCTGCTGCCGTTCGCGGTGGCCGCGCTGATGTTGCTCGGCCACGAGCTGGTGGAGCACCGGTGGTGGGGACGGCGGCGGCAGCCGGGATAGGGCGCTCGGGGCGTGTGGAGAATCCGACAGAGTCGCCGGGAGAGTGGAGGGCAATCATTGGCGCGGGTCTCGTCGTTGGCCTGGAATTGAGCGCGCCCAGGTTTCCCTTCGACAGACTTCTTGTGGGCCCTCGATTCCAGGCCACCCCTTCGTGGGTGAAAGGGCTCCGCCGATGGCCACCGACGCTCCGACGGCTCCGCCTCATACGCCCCTTCTCTACCTGGAGATGGGGGGGAGCAACTTCTTCTCCGAGCGATGTCAGGCGTTGTTGATTCAAGCCCACCTGAACCCTGACTGGTTCGGCTCCTATTCGACCGTTGGAAATGTCTGCTCCGACGCGAAAGCGAAGTGCAGCCGATGGGATGGCGCGACCCAGGCGGAGCGGGACCGCGGGTTCACCGAGAACCCCGGTCCGCCTGCCACGCAGACGCCGCTGGAGCGCCCCACCACGGGAGACCGGTATCTGAACCAGTGCCAGTCCGGGCACCTCGTGCGTGACTCGAACTTCCGTGAAGCGGGCCGCTCCACGGATGGATTGGGACGCAGGGCGCGGGGAGACCCCTGTCGCAACCTGGTGGATGGCTACCAGGAAGAGCAGGCTCCCGCTGTTCCCATGCAAGGGGCAGCCTTCAACCCTCAACATGAGCATGGCCTGCACACGAGGAACGAGAACGCTGATTCCGCGAGGCAGCGCGAACGCAACCTCGCGGAAGGGCGCCCCGAGGAGGAGTATCCTCAAGAGGCTCGCCAGCGGGATGAGGATGGCCGGACGCAGAGCTATCTGGACGATCATCAGGAGAAGTGGCGCACGGCGGAGCGGGAAGCCCTCAATCAGCCTCCAGGGGCGGGCTCCTCCAGCGGCGCTGGCGCAGGTGGCTCCGCGACGAGCGCTGCGGGGCCTGGCGGTGCCGAGGGCGCGGGACTCGGAAAGGTGACCGCGCCCAACTGTGCCCCGGGTGATGTCGTGGAGGGCCGCAGCGCGGCAGAGTGCATCAACAGTTGGCGCAGGAAGGCCGAGGCGCAGATGAAGCAGGACGTTGTGGCCTCCATCAAGAAGAACAAGATAAACAGTGCACCGCTCGCGCAGTTCCCTGGCAAGAAGGCGCCCCCACCGCCACTTCAACAACAGTACCAGCAGCATTTGGACGACGAAGCCCTTGCCGCGAGACGCGCTCATGTCATTGCCCGCCGGCGACTCGGGGCGAACCACCCCACGACGGAGGCCGCGTTGCGGAACAGGCAGGCGACGATGCGTGAAGCCAATCGCATCCGAGGAGCGGGGTGTCTGGCGCAGCAGGGGATGCGCATGAGGGATACCCCGCCGGGCCGCACGACAGGACGGGCGCGATGAGCCCGTGGCTTTCCAAAGGAGAAGACATGTCGGTGAGCGTCGACCAGTCAGCGATGTTGGCGGAGACCTTCCTGAAGGACTACCTACGCCAGAATGAATACTTCACACCCGCCAACGAGCTGACGGACAGTGACGACGATGATGAGGGGGTGGGAGATCTGCGCTTGAGCCTGACCCGGGCGGCGCCAGACCCCGACGAGCCCGATGTCATCTACTTCTTCTTCCTGTACGGGCGTGTCTTCAGGAATCGAGGGGACCCGGCGCTGTCGAAGCTGGTCAATCAATGCATGGCCGCCCTGCTCGCGGCGCATCCCGAGGTGAATCAGTTCAAGCACGAGCTGTGTGTAGACCCCGCGAGGTAGAGCCCGGCTGCGACGCAGCCGCGGGTTCGTGAGAGGAGTCGTGGACGATGCCGCTGGGGCATGCATTCCGGAAGGTCTGTGGTCCCTCCATCGAGGACTGCCACTTCCTGGCGGACCGCTGGGATGGCAAGGGCTGGGTGGAAGACGAGGCTGAATCCTGGGTGGTGCAGGTGTCGGCCGGGCGGATGTATGCGCTCAAGTCCCAGGTCGGCTGGTTGACGGGGCTCTGGTGCTCACCCTCGGGCCGGGTCTACGTCTCCCAGGGCGGCGGCGCGCGAGGAGGGGTGCACGTCTCCCTGGGCCAGGACCCCACGGCGCCCCAGTGGGAGTTCCATCCGCTCCCGCTCCTGGCCATGGGCGTCTGGGGCGTCGATGACCACTTCGTCCTGACGTGGGGCCCGCGCGTGGACAAGCGGGAGGACGGCATGTTCCGGTGGGATGGCACGGCCTGGCAGTCCATTCCCTGTCCGGGCGAGGTCATCAGCGTCCACGGTCTCTCCTCCACCCTGGTCTACGCGGTGGGACGCAAGGGACTCATCTCCCGATGGGATGGCTCCCAATGGCATACGGTGCCTTCCTACACGAGAGCCCCCCTGACAGGGATTCACGTGGCGACTCGGGATGAGATGTACGCCTGTGGTGGCAACGGCGTGATGGAGGGGTCCATCTATGGCTGGTCGGAGGTGGTGGAGTCTCCAGGGATGGTCGTGGACGTGACGAAGTACCACGACGACATCCTGGTGGCGGGCGAGGGCTCCGGCCTGCTGCGCCTGAAGGGCAACCGCCTGGAGCTGGTGGAGCCCTCGCTGCCCGTCACCTCGATGGACAGCCGGGAGAGGCTCGTGGTGGCGACCCCCGAGGAACTCGCGGACTCCCTCGACGGGAAGGTCTTCCGGCGCAAGCCCCTGAGCGAGTTCGTGGACCTCACGCGTGACATCCCCACGATGTGGTAGCGCCTGACTCCCGTTCCTCGCTGGTGTCGGCCGCTGTCTGTCAAGTCACATGGCTGGCTCCGGTCTACCCCCACGGTGGTAGGTCGTGAGCTTGAGAGGAATTGAGCTGCCCGCCCAGGATGCGCGCGTCTTCATGGCGCCTTCCTGGGGGATGTCTTGCGCGGGTCTGGAATCGTCTTGCTGTGTCTGCTCACGGGCTGTGCCACCACGCGCGTCGTCAACCTCGACGCGGGGCACGGCAAGAGAATCACCTACACGCCGATGGAGGTCGCGCCCGTCGAAGTGGAGGAGGACGACTTCCAGCGGGCGCTCTCCGAGCTCATCCTCACCTTGAAGCTGGAGGTCGCCTTTCGCGAGGCGGACGCGGCGGACCAGCATGGTTGGGTCCGGTCAGGAGCGCTGCTTGCATCCTCGAAGGGCATTGTCGACTCCAGCGTGGAGAACTCCCCTGCGTCACTCTACTCGCGCATCTGCCCTGTGCGGGATTCCTGCCTGACGCTGATAGGCGGGACGGGGCTGTCCTTCTCACGCAAGGACCGCACGTTGATGGCCCTGTCCTTCGCCTTGGATACTGTCTGGGAGAGCGTCGAGGACGAAGTGGGGCACATGCTCAACCCCGTCGTACTCAAGGCGATGATCAGCTCGGCCGCGCTGGCGCTGCTCTTGACGATGACCTTGCCCGAGCCCGTCACCAAGACCATCGCGGTCGCCCTGACGGCCTCCCTCATTGCTTATCTCGGGGTCGTCCCGGTGTGGGAGATGGGGCAGGGGTTCCTCCGGCTATGGGAGGCCTCCGAGCGGGCGACGAGCATCGTCGAGCTGCAAGACATCGGTCATCGCTTCGGCAAGGTGCTCGGGACGAATGGGACCCGCGTGTTGGTGCTGCTGCTCACGTCGGCACTCGGGGGCCGCGCCGCGATGGCGGCACAGGGGCCGAGGTTGCCAGGGTTCTCCCAGGCGGCGCTGCGCGCTCAGGTCGAGGGAGGGTTCAAGCTCGAGGCGGCGCTCGGCGCGGGAGTGGGGTCCATCGCGCTGCCCGCGGCGGGAGTGCTCAACGTGGCCCTGGCTCCCGGCGCCGTGGCGGTGATTGCGTCGTACTCCACCGGGCGCATTCCCGGGGACGCCGAGGGCCCGGTCCATCACATCTGCACGAACAAGAACACCGTCTCGACATTGCGCGGTGGGCCGTGGACGCCGCTGTGCGAGGAGGTGTTCGAGATGGCGGGGATGAGCTTGGAGGACGCGGCCAATAAAGTGCGCCTCAAAGGGCACGAGGGGCCACATCCCGAGCTGTACCATTCCCAGGTGGTGCCCCGATTGCAGCGAGCCGTCAAGGACTGTAGGGGAACCGAGGATTGCCGCGTGCGACTGGTGAACGAGCTGGCGAGGATTGCGAACGAGTTGCTCACGCCGGGCTCGGAGCTGCGCGGCTACATCGTGAAGGCAGGGGAGTGAGGTGGACCGTCACTTCTATTGGGTCGAAATCGCCGATGTCCCTCAGTGGTACCTCACGACTCCCGCGCCGGCCTCGGGGGGGAGGTTCGAGGACCCAGGGATGTTCACCGACGGGCGCCCCCTCTCCGACCCTGGACCCATCCTGGCGCGAGTGCGTCATCGGGGCAGCCCACGTGCGTTCGTGTTCGCCGGCGTGCAGCGAGTTCCTGTCGTCAGCGAGGAGGTGGGCCAGGCCTTGAAGACCCTCGCGCCCGGCGATGTGCAGCTGTTCCCGGTGTCCGTCGAGGATGTGGACGAGCGCTTCTTCATCGTGAATGTGGTCAGGGTCGTCGACTGCATCGACGAAGCGGGTTCCACGGGAGTCCAGCACTACGCCGAGGACGACCCATTCCCCGAGCGTGCGGGAGAGTTCCGGTGGATCTCGGGTCTGCGAATCCTCCCCGAGAAGACGGAGGGTGCGCGTGCCTTCATGCTGAAGCGCTTCAAGCACCCCATCATCGTCGCGGAGGAGGTCAAGGAGGCGCTCGAGCGAATCGGCAACCTGGGCGTCATGTTCAAGCGCGTCACGGGGAACCCGGGCGCTTGATGGGAAGTCGCCCCTCGGCGGACGGCGGAATCGTTCGCCAGTGCAATCCTCCGCCGGCTCCCGGGACGCAGCGCCTCACGTGTTCATTGCGGACAGCGGCACCGAAGAGGTAGTGGTGTGCGCCTTCCACCCTCTACCTCCAGGGAACCTTCCATGCCCACGGTCGAACTGACGACGAACTTCGGCAATATCACCATCGAGCTGGACGAGGCCAAGGCGCCCAAGTCCGTCAGCAACTTCCTCGAGCTCGTCGGGAAGGGCCACTACGACGGCACCGTCTTCCACCGTGTCATCGAGAACTTCATGATTCAGGGCGGTGGGTTCGAGCCGGGAATGAGGCAGAAGCCGGTCCCGACCGCGCAGATCCAGAACGAGGCCAACAACGGCCTGAAGAACGAGCAGTACACCGTCGCGATGGCCCGCACCAACGACCCGCACTCCGCCTCCGCGCAGTTCTTCATCAACACGGTCAACAACTCGTTCCTGAACCACACCGCGCCCACGGTGCAGGGCTGGGGCTACGCCGTGTTCGGCAAGGTGGTGAAGGGGCAGGAGGTCGTGGACAAGATCAAGAAGGTGCGCACCGGCAACAAGAGCGGTCACAGCGACGTGCCCCTCGAGGACGTGGTCATCCAGAGCGCCAAGGTCGTCTGACGCGGAAGGTGTCGTCCACGCCGTGACACGTCCCGGTCCTCCCGGGCCGGGAGTGTGTTGTGCCGGTCCGCGTTTCCTGCTTCCGTGCGCGACTCGATGCACTTGAATCAGCGAGCGTGGATGTCGGCCATCTGTGTGCTGGGGTTGGGCGTGGGCTGTAGCTGTGGACCTGTCCATCGTCGACCGACGGAGGGCGGCCCCACACGGAAGGTGGCCCGCATCGTCCAGGAGTATCCGCACTCCACCGAGGCCTTCACCCAGGGCCTCGTCTTCCACCAGGGGCGCCTGTTCGAGAGCACCGGCCAGAAGGGCTCGCTGCGCGAAATCTCGCTCGAGTCCGCCACGCCCCTCTGGATCGAGCGCCTGGGCGACGTCTTCACCGAGGGCCTCGCCAGCGACGGCGAGCGCCTCTACCAGCTCACCTGGACCGAGGGCCTGCTCTTCACCTGGAGCGGCCTGCCCCCCACCCGTGAGCGCACCACGCCGTACGAAGGCGACGGCTGGGGCCTGTGCTACTGGCAGGGCCGGCTGGTCCGCAGCGACGGCAGCTCCACGCTGACGTTCCACGACCCCGACACCTTCGAGCCCCTGGACTCCGTCGAGGTCACCCTCCAGGGCCAGCCCCAGGAGCAGCTCAACGAGCTGGAGTGCGCCAACGGCGTCATCTACGCCAACGTCTGGCACTCCACGGACGTGCTCGAAATCGACCCGGCTACCGGCCGGGTCACCGCCGTCATCGACGCCTCCGCCCTCGCGCGCTCCGTGGCCTCCCAGGTCCGAGGCATCACCGACGCTGTCCTCAACGGCATCGCCGTGGAGCCCGGCACCGGCCGCATGCTGATGACCGGCAAGCTCTGGCCCAAGCTCTTCGAGGTGAAGCTGGAGACGCTCGACTAGGGCTTCTTCGCCTCGTCGTCCCGCTCCAGCTTCCGGTACAGCGTCTTGCGGTCCACGCCGAGGATTCGCGCCGCCAGCGTGCGGCTGCCGCCCACCGTCTCCAGCACGCGGTGGATGTAGCGCCGCTCCAGCTCCTCCAGCGTCACCAGCTCCGAGGGGTCCGTGTTCTCCGGCACCACCTTCGGCTGGCTGTAGTTCCGGATGCGCTCGGGCAGGTCATCCACGGTGATCTGCTCGAACGACGTCAGCGCCACCGCGCGCTCCATGCTGTTCTGCAGCTCGCGCACGTTGCCCGGCCACCCATACGCCAGCAGCCGCTGCGCCGCCGCCGGTGACAGCCCCACCACCCGCTTGTTGTTGCGCGCGGCGAACTGCTCGATGAACCGCTGCGACAACAGCAGCACGTCGTTGCCCCGCGCCCGCAGGGGCGGCAGCTCCACGCCGATGACGTTGAGCCGGTAGTACAAATCCTCGCGGAACCGGCCCTCCTCCACCGCCAGCTCCAAGTCCCGGTTCGTCGCCGCGACGATGCGCGCGTCGAACGGCACCTCCGTGTCCCCGCCCACCGGCCGCACCACCCGCTCCTGCAGCGCGCGCAGCAGCTTCGGCTGGAGCGTGAGCGGCAGCTCGCCCACCTCGTCCAGGAACAGGGTGCCGCCGTGCGCCTGGATGAAGAGCCCCGCGCGCGCCGCCTTCGCGTCCGTGAAGGCGCCCTTGGCGTGGCCGAACAGCTCGCTCTCCAGCAGCGCCTCCGGCATGGCCGCGCAGTTGATGGCCACGAAGGCTCCCTGCGCGCGGCGTCCACGGGTGTGCACCGCCCGCGCGGCCACCTCCTTGCCCGTGCCGCTCTCGCCGGTAATGAGCACCGTCGAGTCCAGGTCCGCCACCCGGTCGATGAGCGCGTAGGCCTGCTGCATGGCGGGGCTCTCGCCCACCACCGCGCCGCTGTCCTGCTGCCGTCGCCCCAGCTCCTGCCGCAGCCGGCGCACCTCGTCGCGCAGGGCGCGGTGCTGCACCGCGCGCTCCAGCACCAGCACCAGCGCGTCGATGTCGATGGGCTTGGTGACGAAGTCGTACGCCCCCGCGCGGATGGCGGCCACCGCCGTCTCCATGCTGCCGAACGCCGTCATCACCACGACGGGGATGTCCGGCCGGTTGAGGACGATGCGCTCGCACAGGGCCAGTCCGTCCATGCCCGGCATGCGCAGGTCCGTGAGCACCACGTCGAAGTCCTCGCCGGCGAGCTTTGCCAGCGCCTCGTCGGCGGACCCCATCGCCACGGGCGTGTAGCCCCGGCGGGTCAACCCCTTCTCCAACATGGCGCGCATCTCGCGCTCGTCCTCGACCATCAGGACGCGGCCTGGCATGTGTCCCCTCCGCTCGGCAGATAGATGGAGAAGCAGCTACCGCGTCCCAGCTCGCTTCGCACGGCAATCCAGCCGCCATGGTCCCTCACCAGACCATAGGACACGGACAGCCCCAGCCCCGTGCCCTCGCCCACGTCCTTCGTGGTGAAGAACGGCTCGAACACGTGCGCCAGCACGTCCGGGGCAATCCCGCTGCCCTCGTCCTCCACGTCCACGCGCACGTAGCTCCCCTCGGGGCCTCCCACGTCCTGGGGCGGCGTGGTCCGGGCGTGGGCCGCGTGCACGCGCACCGTCCCCGGCTGGTTCATGGCCTGCAACGCGTTCATCACCAGGTTGGTCAACACCTGCTGCACCTGTCCCCCATCCGCCTCCACCGTGACGCCTGCGGGGATGTCCTCCACCAGGGTGATGCTCTTCTTGGCGGCCATGGGCCTGAGCAGGGACAGCGAGCGGGAGACGAGCTCCCGCACGTCCTCCGGGGCCCGGTGGGGCGCGCGGCGCCGCGCGAAGTCGAGCAGCTGCCGGATGATGCGCGTCATGTGCTGTGCCTGCTGGCTGATGATGCGGGCGCTCTCGCCCACCTCCTCGCCCTCCGCCTCGCCCGACGAAATCATCTTCGCGCGGCCCATCACCACGTTGAGCGGCGTGCCCAGCTCGTGCGCCACGCCCGACGCCAGCTTGCCCACCGTGGTGAGCCGGTCCGCGTGCCGCAGGTGCTCCACCGCGGCCAGGCGCGCGGCCGTCTCCGCGGACAGGCGTGAGCGCGTCTCCTCCAACTGCTCGCCCATGCGGTTCATCGCGTTGGCCAGCGTCGTCAGCTCGTCCCCCCGCCGCTGCGGTGGCAGCCGCACGCGCGCGGACAAATCCCCATGGCCGAAGCGCTCCGCCAGCTGGACCAGCTGGTCCACCGGCTCACCGACGAGCCTGCGGCCCATGGCCATGGCGACGATGAGGAACGCGAAGGTGATGGTGCCCGTGGCGACGATGGTGCCCACCACCGTGACGAAGACGTGCTGGCGCTCCTCGCCCAGCGACTCGGTGATTTCGATGGCGCCGAAGCGCGGGCCAATCTTCACCGGCGTGTACGAGTGCAAGAGGCCCGGCGCCGGGTCCGGGTCCACCATGGAGCCGTCCCTGCCCTGGCGCAGCGTGGCCATCAGCCGGGGCGGGAAGCCCGCGAGCGACGGCGTCCCGGGGCCGCCATCCAGCCAGACCCAGCGCAGGTGGACCTGCTCCTGGTAGTTGTTGGACTGGTTGAGGAGATTGAGCGCCTCGCGCTCACCGGCCAGCTGCCACGCCTTGCCGATGGTGCCCGCGAGCGTGTGGCCGAGCAGCCGATGGTCGTGCTGCATGTCCAGCGCCGAGCGCTCCAGCTCGCGGCGGACCTGGATGACCTGCAGCGCGGCGATGACGGCCACGGCGAGCAGGACGAGGGCGAGGGTGAACTTGCGTGCGAGTCTCACGGTGGGTCGAGGCTATTCCGGTCCATGCACGTGGGAGGGGTCGAGAATGCATGGACCGGAAGGAAGTACTCAGAAACTACCGCGACTGCCGTGAGAAGGCGTCAGGACGTCGCGTCGGGCTCCTCGGCGGGCGAGCAATCGCCCGAAGCTCGGCGTGGGTGCACGAGGACCGACGTGCGCTGCGTGACGCCTCCTCCGGTTTCCGCCCCGCGATGTGGCCGGGGCACGCGGAGGCTCTAGAGCATCCTCTGTGCCAGCGTCTGGCACGGGCGGCTCCCTCGGAGGAAGGCCCCGGACGGGGTGGAATGTCCCGCCGGGGCCGGGGCACATTGCCCCATCGGGGCGAAGTGCCCCCGAGGTGCCCTGGAATCAGGGCAGGGCCACCACGTCGCTAACCAGCGAGAAGCCGCTGGCGGGACAGGCGGCGATGGCGGGCTCGGAGGTGTCCTTCAGGCCCCGACGCTCGACCAGGGTGTTGCCCACGATTTCGTGGACGAAGACGCGGCCGCCGTTGGTGTCGCCGGTGTAGATGCGCGGGCCCACCACGGCGAACCGGCCGGCGGCGGGGATGGGGCAGGAGCCGATGCCCGGCGAGCAGGCGATGGGCTCCGAGGCCACCACGGTGTCCTGCGCGTCCAGCATCACCAGGCCCGTGCGCTCCACGGACACCAGCTTGAACTCGGCGTCATAGGTGGACCTGCCGCCGCAGCTCACCACCAGGTGCTCGCCCACGGACGCCACCGCGTTGGGGTTGAGGCAGTCGTCGCCCAGGCCAACGAGGCTCACCGCGCCCGTCGCTGGCTCGATGCGCGCGAGCAGGCCCGGGCCGCCGGGGGCGTAGGTGGCGGGGTTGAGGTTGTTGAGGGCCACGTACACCTTGCCGCGGTGCTGGGTGATGCCCGCGGGCGTGGACAGCGTGGTGTTGTCCGGGAAGGGACGCAGCGCGGCGCCCGTGGGCAGGTCGATGGTGGCCGTCACCCTCGGCTCGGAGGGAGACGCCAGCGAGACGCGCGCCACGCGGCCTCCGGCGCTGGGGTCGCCCACGAGGTTGCCGTAGAGGGTGACCCACAGCTCGTTGCCCACGCGCGCCATGCCGAAGGGGTTGGTGTTGGCGCCGAAGCTCACGCTGGCGACGTTCTGGAGCGAGATGCCCTCGGGGTGGCGCTTGCCGGGCGGGAGCGGCTCGGTGCTCCGCAGCACCTGGAGCGTGTTGTCGGTGGAGTTGAGGATGTAGATGAACGGCCCCTCGACGAGGACCTGGTTGGGCGCGCGGCCTGTGTCGTATCGCGGAGGCAGCACGCCGTAGTCGTCCAGCCGCGCCTGGATGAGCTTGCGCGTGGAGTCGAGCACCAGCAGCACGTCGCTCATCCGCGCGGCGCTCTGCGGCGACGACGCCACCAGCGTGCCGGGGCCCTTGAGGTCCACGCCGGACTGGATGCCCACCACCTGGCCGGTGTTGAAGCACGTGGCCACGATGTCGTACGTGCACACGCCGCCCCGGCACGTCCGCGCGTCGCCGCAGACGTTGCCGCAGGCGCCGCAGTTCAGGTTGCTCGAGTCCCCGTCCACGCACGCGTTGCCGCAGCGGAGCAGGCCCGCGGTGCAGTTGAGCTGACACGTGCCCTGCTCGCACACCTCGCTGCTGTCGCACGTCGTGCCGCAGGCGCCGCAGTGCTGGGGCGAGGACCGGGTGTCGACGCAGGCGCCGTCACAGGCCGTGGTCCCCGTCAGACAGCGACACGCGCCCTCGGCGCAGAGCTGGCCTTCGCCACAGGCGTTGCCGCAGGCGCCACAGTTCGCGGACTCGCTGGTGAGGTCCGCGCAGGTGTCGCCGCAGCGGGAGAGGCCCTCGCTGCAGACGACGCCCTCATCGGGGCAGCCGGTGAGCAGCAGGCATGAGAGCAGGGAGCAGAGGAGCGCGAGGTGGCGTCCGGGAGGAGGCGAGGGCTTCATGGGGTGTCCGCCTTGTTGGCAGTGGAAGGAGAGGGTGGAACGTCGAGCGCCAGGGCCACGGAGGCGAGCACCGCGCGGCCCGGCAGGGGATAGCCGTCGAAGTCGTCGACGTGGACGTCGAGCACGTTCTTGAGGTCGACGGAGAAGGTGAAGGCGGGGCGCTGGCCCACCGTGGTGGACAGGCCCGCGTGCACGAGCGTACGGCCCGGGAGCACCAGCTCGCCGGTGCGGTTGCGAAGCTGTGAGGACTGGGCGCGCACTTCCACGCGGCCCGTGAGCCACGAGGGGCCCGCCGTCACTCGCGCGGCGAGGGTGTGGCGCGGCCGGAGCGGGATGTCCTTCAGGTAGTAGCGCGGGTCGTCCCGGAGGTTGCGGGAGACGAGGAGCGTGTACGCCAGCGAGCCCGACAGGAAGGAGAAGGGGCGCGCCTCCGCGTCCACCTCCAGGCCGGAGACGCGCGCGGAGGCGAAGTTGCTCGGCTTCGCGGCGAACGGGGGATACGCCTCGTAGGTGATGAGGTCCTCGTAGCTCGCGAAGAAGCCGCCCATCGACACGAGCGAGCGCTCCGTGCGGTGCGCCAGCGCCACGTCCGCGGACACGGCGCGCTCGGGGCGCAGGTCCGGGTTGGGCAGCAGCGTGCCCTGGCGCACGTACAGCTCCACCAGCGAGGGGGCCCGGTGCGCCTGTCCCACGTTGGCGCGCAGCTCCAGACGCGCGGGCAGCGTCACGCGTGCGCCCAGCTTGGGGGACAGCAGCGTGTACGCGCCCACACGCTCCACGCGCAGCGAGGGCGTCACGTGGAGCCGGCCGTCGAGCAGCGCCAGGTCATCCATCACGCGGACACTGGCGCGCAGCCACGACGTGCGTCCATCCGAAGTCACGGGCGCGCCATCGGTGGCCACGCCTTCCCCGCCGAGGCTCGCCAGCGCGGAGACGACGGTCCAGCTTCCCAGCGGCAGGCTGCCCTCGGCCTCCACGCCGCCCGTGCGCAGGGTCTGCACGCCCTGCTGTGGCAGCGGCCCCCCCGACAGCTCCAGCCGCTCCTGGCGATAGTGCGCGCGAGCGGACACGTGGATGTGGTGGCCCAGGTCGCCCAGCACGCGCAGGCTCAGGATGCCGCGACGGTTGGACTGACGCGCGTCCGCGAGCGGGTTCTGCGCCGTGCCCGCGAGCCCTCGTCCCTCCAGGGTCCCTTCGCCCATCGCGTCCAGCACCACACCCAGGGAGAGGCGGCGGCGCAGTCGCACGAGCGCCCCGGCGCCGCGCGCGTCGTTGTTCTCGCGACGTCGCAGCTCGGGCGCGTCACCCGGCAGCGTGGGCGTGGCATCGAACGGATAGGAGAAGCGCCCGGACGACGTGCCACCGTGGAGCAGCAGGAGCAGCTCGCTGTCCAGCACGGGCCCGGTGAGCGACAGCCACCCGGTGGTGGTGCTCCAGCTCCCGTGGCTCAGCTCGCCCGCGAGGCTCAACGTGTCGCCGGGGGCGCGGGTGATGATGTTCACCACGCCGCCGAGCGCGCCGCTGCCGTGGCTGGAGCCGGCGCTCCCGCGCATCACCTCCAGCTCACGCGCGAGCGCGAGCGGGACGCGCGACAGGTCCATGCTCCCGCCCGCGCCGTTGAGGGGGATGCCGTCGAGCAGCACCAGCGTCCCGTTCGACGAGGCGCCGCGCACCACCAGGCTCTTGCCCTGGCCGTACCCGCCCGAGTCCTGGATGGAGACGCCAGGCGCGGTGGACAGCACCTCCGCGGTGTCACGCGCGGTGCCGCCGCGCTCCTCGACGGAGATGACGGTGACGACGCTGCTCGGGTCGCGACGGGCCGCGCGGTCCATCGGCTCCGGGTCGGGCACCTCGCCCACCACGTCGATGACCTCGGACATGGGGGGAGTGCCCGCATCCTCGGTGGACTGGGCCCGCACGGAGGCGCACGCCAGCAGCCCCAGGCCCAGCAGGCCCCTGGCGAGCGTCGTCCTCACACGCCCGGACCGAACTGGAGGACACGGGCGCGCCGCAGCGTGCCGAGCATCCGCGTCAGCTTCTGCTCGTCCATGCTCGAGTCCTCGCGAGACACCCGCTCCAGGAGCTTCCAGCCGCTCATCCCGCGCTGCACCTGGGCGACGAGGGTCGACAGCTCGCTCGACACGAGCTGCACGGCCGCGCCCCACGGCGTTTGCACCTTGAACGCGCCACCTTGTTGCCCGCTGCCCAGCATCCGGCGCGCATCCTCCAGGTTGCGTCCCGAGGCGTCCAGGCCAAAGCCCAGCGGCTCCTTCAAGAGAGGGCGCAGGTCCAGCGTGTCCTCCGCGCTTTCCGAGGACAGGGGCGCGATTCGCTCTCCGAGGACGACCACCTCCAGGTCCAGCAGTGAATGCAGCGCCTCGTGCTTGGACACGAAGCGGTCCAGGAGCACGCAGCCCTCCAGCCCCGTGGACAGCAGGCCCCACAGCGCGTCCTCGGGCGTCTCGACGATGGGCTCCCCGGCGATGTTGAACGAGGTGTTGAGCAGGATGGGCACCCCGGTGCGCTCATGGAAGGCGGTGAGCAGCGCGTGCAGCAGGGGCGTGTGCTCCCGCGTCACCGTCTGCACGCGGCCGGTGCCGTTGACGTGGGCGACGGCGGGGACGCGCTCGCGCTGCTCTTCACGGAAGCGCCACACGCGGAGCATGAAGGGGCTGTCCGTGGAGGCCGTGTCGACGTCGAACCACTCGCGCACCTTCTCCGCGAGGATGACGGGGGCGAAGGGACGGAAGCCCTCGCGGAACTTCACCCGCGCGTTGAGGGTGTCCTTCATGTCGCGAGGCCGCGGGTCGCAGAGGATGCTCCGCTGGCCCAGGGAGCGTGGACCCAGCTCGGAGCCGCCCTGGAACCAGCCGAGCATCTTCCCCTCGGCGAGCAGGTCGGCCACCTCGGGGACGAGTCGCGGCAATCGCCGCGACACCACCGCGGGAACGGTGCGCAGCGCGGTGTCGCAGTCCTCGGCGGAGTACGTCCTGCCCGTGCTGTCATGACCCAGTCGCCGCGTGGAGCGCCGCCCCGTGAGCTGCCAAAGCCCGTGGTACGCCGCGCCGATGGCGGTGCCGCTGTCCTCCGCGGCGGGCATCACGTAGAGGTCCTTGAAGCCGCTCTCGGTGAAGAGCCGCTCGTTCGCCACGCTGTTGAGCGCGACGCCCCCGGCGTAGCAGAGCGCGTCGCAGGACGTGCTCGCGCGCAGTCGACGCACCAGCCGCAAGAGCCCGTCCTCCAGCGCCGCCTGCGCCGAGGCCGCGAGGTTCCGATACTCCACCTGTCGCGCGGGCCAGCGCTCGTCATGCGTGAAGCGGCGAGGCACGGTGTCGTGGAACACGAAGCGCCCGTCGACGATGTCGAAGAAGTCCGACACAGGCGTGTCCGCCACGCCGTGAGGGGCCATGCCCATGACCTTGCCCGGCCCCTCCAGGACATCCGAGAAGAGCTGTCGCCCGACGGCCGAGTACAGCCCGCCCAGGCTGCCGAAGCGAGGCATGCCCCGGAAGCGCTCCAGGTCCACGGAGGACGTCACCTCCAGGAACGTGCCCAGGTGCTTCTCCACTGGCACGAAGCCCTCGCGCGACGCGTGGTAGACGGACAGCGTCTCCTCTCCGCGTCGCTCGGTGACGACCGCTGACAGCTCCTCGGGGGACAGGTCCTGGACGTTGGAGCCGAACCCATCCACGACGAGCACCAGCGCCTCGTCGAAGCCCGACGTCGCGAACGCGCCCACCGCGTGGCCCAGGTGGTGCGAGAGGTAGCGCACCGGGACACCTGGAGCGAGGTCCGGGTTGGCGCGCACGTCGTACAGCGGCCCGCGAGGCCCCATCAGCGAGCAGCACGAGACGAGGCTGAGCTCGTCCGCGCGGATGCCCGCCGTCTCCAGGCAGTAGCGCACCGCGAAGGACACGGCTCCGCCAGGGAGCCACGCCCGCTTGCGGCGGATGAGTCGCTCCTCCTGCACGGCGACGACCAGCTCGTCACCACGCAGGAGGCACGCGGCGCCGTTGTGATTCGACGCGCCGATGCCCAGCACCCACGGAGCGCTGTCCCGGGACATCGCCGTGCTCAGTGGACCAGCGACGGCGCTTGAGGCGGCGCGGCCTTGGGCGCCTGCTGGCGTTGCGCGGGCGTGGGCGGCGCGACGTTGAAGAGGTTGACGAGCACGCCCACGGCGGCGAGCTGCGAGGTGGCCGGGTTGTAGTCGATGGCCTCGCCGATGGGGAAGTCCACCGAGCTGACGGCCTGGACCTGGAGCTGTCCGTCCGGCGTGACGAGCACCGTCCACAGCAGGCCTTCCTGCGTGGTGGCGAAGACGTGGGGCTGACCGCCCACGCTGGCCATCGCGGCGCGGAACGCGAAGGACTGCGGCAGGGACAGGTTCTGCTTCAGGTCCACCGAGCCCTGCGACTGGAGCTCCGCGGGGCGCACGCGGAACAGCCACGTGTTCTTGTCCGACGGGCCCACCGAGCAGGCCACGGCCACCAGGTGGTCATCCAGGATGGCCAGGCCGTTGATGCCACGCTGGGCCGCCGGGTTGTAGCGCTTGCGGGCCAGCACGTTGCCCTGCGGGAGCTGGAGCATCACCAGGTCTCCATCCTCGGAGCCGGTGATGACCACGCCGTCACGCCACGAGACGATGTCCCGCACGTTCCAGAGCTGGAACGGGCTGGGGATGGGGTCGGGCGAGCGCACATCGATTTTCTTCAGCACCGCCAACTGCCGCCCGTTGCGCGTGACGCTCCAGATGAGGACGAAGCCGTTCTCGTGGCCCGTGACGAGGTACTCCCGGTTCCCGTGGGTGACGAAGACGGCGCTGTTGGCCGTGCCCACGTCCGCGTCGTAGGCGAAGTTCTGGTAGCGGAACGCGCGCGGCAGCCGGTCCAGCAGCGCGGGCTCGGCGTCCTCGGCGACGGTCAGGTCCCGCTCGCGCCACAGGGTGATGGTGGTGCTGTCGTTGGACGTCACGAACGTCCGCTCATCCCGCACGGCCATCATCTCCACGCCCCGGTTGGCGGGCGTGCGCAGCACGTCCGTGAGCATGGGACCCCACTCGGTGGGTCCAGGCGGGCGGAAGAGCGTCATCGAGCCATCCAGCCGCCCCACGATGAACCGCCCCGCGTCCAACCACTGCAATTGCTGGGTGTAGGGGTACGTCGTGCCAACGGGCGTGAGGACCTGCTGGGTGAGTGTCTTCGGGGCGGTGTCGAGCTGGTCCTGCGCGAGCGCGCTGTGCTGGCAAGCCATGGCCAAGAGCAGCACCACGCGCGGAAGGACACGAGCGAATCCATCGAGCTTCACGTTGAGCCTCCTCCTTACATTCGCCTGTCGTCGGGAATCCCCGAGCGCCCCCTTTGGCGGGATGAAGAATCAGTCGATGGATGTCATGTGCTCGGCCAGGGCGGCAGCGAGCCGATTATAGCTGTCCTCCCGACGGGTGTCGTGGTTGCACAGGGGCGCTGTCAGGGCTGGCAATCCCTTGCGCTGGCGCAGCGTGTCGACGAAGGCGCGGCTCAGACGGGGGTTTTTGAACAGGTCATGGATGAAGGTGCCGAAGATGGGCAGTCGCTCATGCACCGCGCCATCGAAGCCGCCGGGGTGGGCATACATCGGCCGCGCGCTGTCGTACCGGATGAGCCCGGAATGAATCTCATACCCGGACACCTCGCCTGCATCCCGCAAGGGATTGTCCTTCGTCGGGGTGTAGTGGCGGTTGAAGACCGTCTTGCCCGGCAGGAACTCCACGTCGATGTCCAGCAGGCCCAGGCCGGTGGTGCTGCCGTGCTCGGACTCGCGGCGGTGCTCGTCGAGCAGGTGGCGCCCCAGCATCTGGAACCCGCCGCAGATGCCGACGATGGGCGTGGTGGCGCTCAGCTCCTGGAGCACGCGCTCGAAGCCGATGCGCCGCAGGTGGACCAGGTCCCCCACCGTGTTCTTGGTGCCGGGCAGGATGATGGCGTCGGGCGCGCCCAGTTGGTCCACGGAGCGCACGAAGCGCACGCGCACGTGGGGCTCCTCCTGCAGGTAGTCGAAGTCGGTGCTGTTGGAGATGTGGGGCAGGTAGAGGACGGCGATGTCGACCTCGGGTGTGCCGTGCATGCGGGGCTGGACGCGGTCCTCCTCCTCCAGCGCGAGGGACAGGTAGGGCAGCACCCCGACGACGGGCTTCTTCGCGTGTTGCTCGATGAAGTCCACGGCCGGCTGGAGGACCTGCCGGTCACCCCGGAACTTGTTGATGATGAAGCCACAGATGCGCGCGACGTCCTCGGGGGCGACGAGCTCCAGGACGCGCAGCGTGCCGAGCAGCTCCGCCACCACGCCGCCCTTGTCGATGTCCGCGGCCACGAAGACGCGGGCGTCCAGGCGGTGGGCCACCTCCATGTTCACCACGTCGAACGGGCGCAGGTTGGGCTCCGCGCAGCTCCCCGCGCCCTCGGCGATGACCAGGTCGTAGTGGCGGTTCAGGTGGTCGATGGACTCCTGGATGGCGGCGAGCTTGAGCGCCCGGTGCGTGTCGGCCAGGAAGTACTCGCGCGCGTCGACGTCCCGGTGGGGCCTGCCGTGGATGATGAGCTGGCTGACGCTGTCCGACTTGGGCTTGAGCAGCAGCGGGTTCATGTGGACGACGGGCCGCTGCCTCGCCGCGAAGGACTGCACCGCGGTGGCGCGGGCAATCTCCTCGTTCTCCTCGGTGACGAAGGAGTTGAGGGACATGTTCTGCGACTTGAACGGAGCCACGCGCAGGCCCCGGTTGGCGTACAGGCGGCACAGCCCGGCCACCAGTGTGGTCTTCCCCACGTGGGAGCCCGTGCCCTGAATCATGAGGTGGGGGTGCTTCGACATGGCGGGCCTCCTCTGGCGGGTGCACTATAAGGCGCTCGTCACGCACTCCTCGGTGCGTGATTGTCCTCCCATGTCCCCTTCGCGCTCCTTTCGGCTCCTCGGTCTCGCGCTCCTGCTCCTCGCGGGCTGCCAGCGCTCCTCGCCCCCGGCCCAGCAGTCGGGCGCGCGGCGGCTCGTCTCGCTGTCCCCCGGAATCACGGAGACGCTCTACGCGCTGGGTGCGGGGCCGCAGGTGGTGGGGCGCTCGGACTATTCGTCCTGGCCCCCCGAGGCAGAGGGCGTGCCCAAGGTCGGCTCCACGCTGGCGCCCAACTACGAGGCCATCGCCCGGCTCAAGCCCACGCTCATCCTGGATGAGCAGGTGAAGCAGGCCCCCGCGGGCTCCCTGGCCGCCGTCGCGCCGGTGAAGGTGCTGCCCTGGCTCACGGTGGACGACGTGGCGAACGGGGTCCGCGAGCTGGGGCGGCAGACGGGCCGCGAGGCGCAGGCGAACGAGCTGGCCGCGAAGGTGGAGAGCACGCTGAAGCGGGCACCCTCGAAGGACGCGCCCCGGGTGCTGCTGGTGATTGGCGACGCGGAGGCCGGGCTCTCCAGCATCTGGTACATCCGCAAGGGCTCGCTGCACGGCGCGGCGCTGGAGGCCGCGGGCGCGCGCAACGCCGTCGCGGAGGACCCCGGTGGGCCGCCGAACATCTCCGTCGAGCAGTTGATGACGTTGGACCCGGACATCATCCTGGTGTTGCTGGAGGGGCCCGTGCCGACGCCCGAGGAGGAGGCGCGGCACCTGGCGGCATGGAAGCAGCTGTCGGTGCTGCGCGCGGTGAAGGAGGGGCGCGTGAAGCTGGTGGCGGGGCCGGGCGTGCAGTCCACCGGGCCGCGCATCCTGGACCTGGTGGAGCGACTGAAGGTCGCGCTGCGCTTCGACGCGAAGACGCCATGACGTCCACGCTGGAGGTCTCCGGGGCGACGGTGCGCAAGAGGGAGCGGACGCTGCTGGCGGACGTGTCCCTGCGGCTCGGGGCTGGAGACTTCGTGGCGGTGGTGGGCCCCAACGGCGCGGGAAAGACGACGCTGATGCGCGTGGCGCTCGGGCTGGAGCGTCCGGACTCGGGGCGTGTCACGGTGGACGGGCGCGACGTGGCGGCGCTGTCGCCTCGGGAGCGCGCGGCGCATGTCGCGTGGCTGCCCCAGCGTGTGCAGGTCTCCGAGCCCATCACCGCGCTGGAGCACGTGGCCGCGGCGCGCTATCGCTTCCGGGAGTCGCATCGCCGCTCGGAGGAGCAGGCGCGGGCGGCGCTGGAGCGGGTGCAGGCGGAGGGGCTCGCCTCGCGGCGAATCACGGAGCTGTCTGGAGGAGAGCAGCAGCGGGTCGCGGTGGCGGCGCTGCTGGCGCAGGAGTCGCCGCTGGTGATGCTGGACGAACCGGCGAACTTCCTGGACCCCGCGCAGCAACTGGAGCTGTACGCGCTCGTGGGGCGGCTGTGGCGCTCGGGGCTGGGGGTGCTGTGCATCACGCATGACATCAACGTGCTCGCCCACGCGGTGAGGCACGGGGGCGAGGGACGGATTCGGGTGCTGGGGTTGTCGCGTGGCCAGGTGGCCTTCGAGTCGCACTACGACGCGCCGGAGCTGGGCGAGCACCTGGGGCAGGTGTTCTCCGTGCGGATGCGTGGCGTGGAGGTCGAGGGCCGGAGGGTCTTCGTGGGCCTGCCGCTGGAGGGTGGCGAATGAAGGCCCGGCTGGTGGTGATGTTGCTGTTGTGCGGGCTGGTGGTCGTCGCCGCGCCGTTCATCGGGCCTCCGATGCCGCCGGACGCGCGGGACTTCATCCTCTGGCAGTTGCGCATCCCCCGGACGCTGATGGCGCTGCTGGTGGGCGGCACGCTGTCGCTGGTGGGGGCGGTGTATCAGTCGCTCTTCGCCAATCCGCTCGCCGCGCCGAGCACGGTGGGCACCACGGCTGGGGCCACGCTGGGCGCGCTGGTGGCCATCGTGCTGGGGGCCCGCTCGGCGCTGTGGGGCTTGCCGCTCATCACCGCGTCGGCCTTCGCCGGGGCGCTGGGGGTCAGCCTGCTGGTGGCCGCCATCGCCGCGGGGCGGGGCGTACGGATGAATGACCTGGTGCTCGCGGGAATCGCCTTCTCGATGGCGGCGGGCGCCATCTCCACGGGCGTGCAGTTCTCGGCGGACTCGGCGGAGCTGCTGGCGGCCACGCGGTGGACGATGGGGCACCTGCCACAGGTGGGCTACCAGGGAATCGTCGCGCTCGTGCCCATCGCGGCCGTGTCGGTGGTGGGGCTGTTGTCGCTGACGCGGGCGCTGGAGGTGTTCATCTCCGGCGAGGAGCATGCCGAGTCGCAGGGCGTCAACGTGCGTGTGGTGCGCATGGCCTCGATTGGCTTGGGGGCGCTCGGCGTGGCGGGCTGTGTTGCGTGGTGTGGCCCCATCGCGTTCGTGGAGCTCATCGTTCCGCACATCGTCCGGCGCGTGCTGGGGGTGAGTCGGCGGGTACTGCTGCCGTGCTCGGTCATCGTGGGCGCGAGCTTCCTGGCACTCTGTGACGCGGCCTCCCGAGTCATCTTGCCTGGGCGAGAGCCGCCCGTGGGGCTGGTGACTGCGGCGCTCGGTACACCGCTGCTCGTGTACCTGGTGGCGCGAAAGTCGCGCTGAGCCCAGAGTCAGAGCTGGCAAGGCAGGGTGACGGCGGCGCCAAGCACATCGCTGCTCATGTCCCTGGTGGCGCGTAAGCCGCGCCGAGCGCGGAGTCAAAGTTGGGGACGGCAGCGCCAGGCACGCCGCTGCGCGTGTCCCTGGTAGCTCGCAAGCCGCGTCGAGTGCGGAGTCAGAGCTGGCAGGGTGACGGTGGCGTCAGGCGCATCGCTGCTTGTGCCCTGGTGGCGCGCAAGTCGCGCCGAACCTGGTGTCAGAGCTGGCAGGGCAGGGTGGTGAGGCCACGGAACACGGCGGTGTCGCGCCGCTTCCACGCGCCGGGCACGAGCCGAAGCTGCGGTAGTTCGCGCGCCAGCGTCCCGAACGCGCTCTGTGCCTCGATGCGCCCGAGCGCCGCGCCGACGCATTGGTGGATGCCGTGGCCGAAGGCGAGGTGCTGGAGGTCCGTGCGCTGGATGTCCAGCGCATCGGGGTTCTCGAAGCGCCTGGGGTCCCGATTCGCCGCGCCGAGCAGCACCCACGCCCACTCGCCCGCGCGGACATGAGTCCCTCCCACGTCCACGTCCTCCTGTGCCATGCGCGAGACGAGCTGCAGGGGCGTGTCGAAGCGCAGCACCTCCTCCACCGCGCCCTTGGCTCGCGAGGGCTCGGCGCACAGCGCCTCCCACTGCGCGCGGTGCTCCATCAGCGCGAGCACCCCGTTGCCGATGAGGTTGACGGAGGTGTCGTAGCCGCCGAAGAGCAGCAGCATGCTCGTGGGCAGCAGCTCCTCCTCGCTCAGCGCCTGTTCGTCCTCCTGCGCGGCCACCAGCAGCCCGAGGACATCCGTGCGTCGCGACTGTCGGCGTCGGGTGACGGCGGCCTGGAGCGCCTGGTGCACCTCTCGCGTCGCGGCGCTCGCGGCCTCGCGAACGCCCATCGGAGCGGAGGCATCCGCGCACCGTGCGAGGCACAGCGCCCAGTGCTGATAGAGCCCCTCGTCCAGATCATCCGCGCCCACCAACTGGCGCAGCGTGCTACGGGCCAGGGGCATGGCGAACTCGGAGATGACATCCATTCCCCCGCGCTGACGCGCCTGGAAGACCAGGGACTCCGCCAGGGCCTGGATGTGGATGGCCAGCTCCTTCATGCGTGGGCCCAGGGCCCGCTTCGTCACCGCGCGCAGGCGCGTGTGGTCCGGCGGGTCCATGAGCAGGAACCACTGGTTGTGCATGGCGGACAGCGCCGCGAGCGCCTCGGGTGGGGGAGGATAGTCCTGGGGACGGCGCTTCCTCGCGCTGGCGATGTTCCGACTGAAGCGGGGATTGGCGAGCACCTCCAGGCAGTCCGCGTGCCGCGAGAACAGCCACAGCTGGGACTCGGCGCTCCAGCACGCGGGCTGCTCGAGGAGCCGCGCGTAGACGGCGTAGGGGTTGTCGAGCGCCTGCGCGGAGAAGGGGTCGGGCGTCTTGCCGGGGGCGCGGATGACGGGACGTCCGCTGGCCTCGCCTGGCGGTTGGGTCTCCATGCGCGTGACGCCCCCTTGTGCACGACGGAACTTCAATGCCAGACAAGCCGCCAAAGGCTACGCCTCGCGCGCAAACACCGTCAAGCCGAGGCGGGGTGCGTCACGGCTCCGCGTTTATCAACTTCACCACGGGCTCATCGCCATAGAAGTCGATGACATTCACCGCCGCGTGTACCTGGTCCAGTCGGAACAGGTGCTCATCCGACATCCCGAGCGCCTCGCAGAGCAGGGTGCGATTGACGCCGCCATGCGACACCAACGCGAAGCACTGTCCGGGATGACGGGCCCGAAGCGCCCGGCCTCCGGCGCGCACACGCTCGCGCATCTCGGAGAACGTCTCTCCCTCGGGGAAGCGCACCTGTGCGGGGTGTGTCATCCACTCCGCGTACACCGCGGGGAAGCGGCGCTCGGCCTCCTCGTAGGTGAGCCCCTCGAAGAGCCCGAAGTCGATCTCCCGGAAGGCCTCCTCCACTCGAAGCTCCAGTCCCCGGCCCTCCGTGAGCCGCTTCGCCGTGTCGAGCGCGCGGAGCCGGGGACTCGAATACAGGCCGTGCAGCTCCACCCGCGCGAGCAGCCGCGCCGCGCGCTCGGCCTGGACGTGTCCCTCGGGCGCGAGGCCCACGTCGAGCCTCCCGTAGCAGCGGCCCTTCATCTCCTCGGAGGGCTTGCCGTGCCTCAACAGAACCATGCGCGTCACGCCGCTCGGCAGTCGCCAGTCCACGCGTCCGTTTCCTTTCGTCGAGAGCGCGTCAGCCGAGCGCCAGCGCGAGCACGAGCACCACCGCCTCGCACACCTCGGTGTTGGCGCCCATCGTATCGCCCGTGATTCCGTCAATCTTCTTCCGGCACCACAGGGCCTGGAGCATCGACACCAAGGCCACGGCCGCCATGATGACACCGCCCTTCCAGCCCATGAGCCCCACGGCGATGCCGAGCCCCAGCACCGTGGCCCCCGCCACCTCGACGCGCCCGACATAATCCGTGATGGCCATGCCGATGCCACCGGAGCGGCGCGCATAGGGGAACAACCACCCCTGGGGCACCGAGCCCCACCGGCCCAGACTCAGCGCCACCACCAGCGCCACGTCCGCCTGTCCCCGCTCGAGCAGGGCCGCCAGGGCGCTCGCCTTCAGCCCCACGTTCAACAGCAGGGCCGTGCCGCCATACGCGCCGATGACGTGGTCGCGCATGATGCGCAGCACGTCCTCCTTCGTGCGCCCGCCGCCGAAGCCGTCCGCCATGTCCGCCAGCCCGTCCAGGTGCAGCGCGCCGGTGAGCAGCGCGTAGACGATGAGCAGGATGAACGCCGTCACGGTGGCGGGCAGCAGGGGGAAGAGCGCGTGGCGCACGCCCACCAGGATGGCCGCGAGCAGCGCGCCGACGAGCGGGAAGCACAGCGTGGCGCGGCCCACGTCGCCAGCGTCGAACGTGGCCGCCCCGGGGACGGGGATGCGACTGAGGAACGCGATGCCGGCGAAGAGTCGCTTCATGGGAGCCCAGGTATGGCGCGACTCCCGCCGGGTTTCCAGCCGGGGACACGCGCTTCAGCGCTGCGTCTTCTCCGCGACGCCGGCCGAGGCGAAGGTCGC
Source organism: Myxococcus sp. AB025B (assembly GCF_006518215.1). Lineage (NCBI taxonomy): Bacteria > Pseudomonadati > Myxococcota > Myxococcia > Myxococcales > Myxococcaceae > Myxococcus > Myxococcus sp. AB025B. The sequence continues at coordinate 5,890 of NZ_SRLW01000105.1, read as the reverse complement.
CATCTCGTGCAGCACGTGCAGGCTGCTGTCCACCAGCCCCATCGCGAGCACCGCGCCGGTGCCTTCGCCCAGCCGCAGCCCCAGGTCCAACAGGGGCCGCAGCCGCAGCGCCTCCAGCACCCGACGGTGGCCCGCCTCGCGCGACATGTGGCTGGCCATGAGGAAGGGCATCACCCGGGGGCACAGCCGCGCCGCCACCAGCCCGGCGACCGAGGAGATGAAGCCATCCAGCATCACCGGCACGCGCTTGGACGCCGCGCCGAGCGCCGCGCCCGCGAGCCCCGCGATTTCGAACCCGCCCACCTTGGCGAGCACGTCCAGTGGGTCCGCCGCGTCCGGCTGGTTCACCACCAGCGCCCGCCGCACCACGTCCACCTTGCGCGTCAGGCCCGCGTCATCCACGCCCGTGCCGCGCCCGGTGGCCATGTCCGGCGACACGCCCGCGAGCACACACGTCAGCGCCGACGACGCGGTGGTGTTGCCGATGCCCATGTCTCCCAGGCCGAGCAGCGTCACGCCCGACTCCGCCAGCTCGATGGCCAGCAGCGCGCCCACGCTCAGCGCCTCCTCGGCCGTCTTGCGCGACATCGCCGGCCCCTTCGCCAGGTTCCCCGTGCCGGGGCCCATGCGGTGGTGGCGCACGCCCGTGAGCCCCTCCACGGGCACCCGCACGCCCATGTCGACGACCTCCACGCGCACGTCGTGCTGCCGTGACAGCACGTTGATGGCCGCGCCGCCCCGGGAGAAGTTGGCGACCATCTGCGCGGTGACCTCGGCGGGATAGGCGCTCACGCCCTCCTCCGTCACGCCATGGTCCGCGGCCATCACCACCATGCCCTTGCGAGGCATCGCCGGAGCGGGCTCTCCCCGCAGCGCGGCCCACTGACACGCCAGCTCCTCCAGGCGGCCGAGGCTGCCCTGGGGTTTGGTCTTCATGTCCAGCAGGCCCTGGCATTGCCTGCCGGCCTCGACGTCAGGTTCGGGAATCCTGCCGAGCACGTCACGGTATGCGGGCATCGGGCCCCCTTCGCGGGAAGGGCTCCAAGCTAGGCGCTGCGCGTCCGGGGACACAACCCCGCACCGCGCTCGCGTAGCCCCGTGGGCGCGATGTGTCACGGCCCCTACAGCGCCGTTGTCTCGTGGGACAGGTGGAGACCTTCAGTCGTTGGGCTTCGCGACGGGCTCCTCGCCCTTGAAGCGCTTGCGCAGGGTCTGCGTGACGACCGCGTCCCAGCGCGCGGAGAACACCTCGACGAACGTTCGACGCCCGGGCCCCAGCGCGCACGCGAGGACGGCCAGCGTGGTGAAGAGCCCGATGACCGAGTTCTGCCACGACGACAGGTCCCACTGCCCCTGCCAGAACCACTCCCGCATGCTCGTGGGCCAGTAGTAGTGGATGGGCCAGCCAGGCCCGCTCCCCGCCAGGTCACAGACGAGATGCAGGTGGAACGCCACCATCGCGAGCACCGCCACCCGGGCGCGCTGCCTCGCCAGCGCCACGCACACCGCGGTGGTGACGAGCGCGCCCACGTAGCCGTGGAAGAGCACGTGGTGGTAGCGCGCGTACCACTCCTCGCCGCCCAGCAGCGTCAGCCCATCCAGGTCCGGCGCCAGCCCCGCGCACGTGACGAGGATGCGGTCTTTCCGCTCACGCAGCCCCTGGGCCGTGAGCCACGCCAGCTCCGCATGGACGATGGGGTTCATGTCCCCACGAGCTTACGGCGCCGCCGGCCTGTGCTCACAAGGGCAGGGGCGCCACGCGCGGCGTCCCCAGCAGCGCCAGCGTCCGCGCCGCCACGTCCACCAGCGTGGCCGAGCAGGGTTGGCAGCCTCCTCCGCAGCAGCTCGGCCACTCGCCCTCCGGCTCGCGCAGCAGGGGGTACACGCAGCTGCGCAGATAATCCGGCAGACCGGCCTCGTCGCTCGCCTGCCGCAGCGCCGCCTGCACGGTGGGGTCTTTCACATCCAGCACCTCCCCGTCATAACAGCGCGTCCATTTCCTCCCAGCGCCTCCACTATTTCGTTGCGCACGGTAGTTAGGAGCCTTACGACTCAAGGGCGGCGGGGTCTTCGCCGCGCCTCACCATGAGCGTCACGCCTCCCATCACCCGCTTCGAGCGGCTGCAGCGACTGTCGCAGCGCTTCCCTCAACTGGACGCGAGCGCCATCGAGACCTGCGTCCTCTTGCTGCGCATGTCGAACGACCTGTCGAGCGCCTACGAGGCGAACCTCGCGCGTCACGGCCTGTCCACGGGCCGCTTCACCGTCCTGGCCCGCCTGCTCTCCTACAGCGAGAGCGAGGAGGGCAAGGGCCTCACCCCGGCCGAGCTGGCGGAGAGCTCCTGTGTGAGCCGGGCCACGATGACGGGGCTGCTCGACACACTGGAGAAGGACGGCCTCATCTCCCGCGCCGACCACCCCGATGACCGGCGCATGTACACCGTGCACCTCACGCCGAAGGCGAGCGCGCTGTTGGAGGCGCTTCTGCCCGTCCACTTCCGCCGTGTCGCCGCGCTGATGTCCACGCTGAGCGAGCCGGAGCGCGCCACCCTGCGCGAGCTGCTGACCAAGGTCTCCTCCGGACTGCCTGCCTTCCGAGAGCCCTGAGCTTCCCCTCGAACCCTCGATTCCCCTCGGGCGCGGCCCGACGGACGTCTTGTCACGGCCACATGGTTAGGCCCCTTATCATCGACCCATTGAACCTTCGAGAACACGCATGAGCACGGTTTCACCCTCCCTGGATGCCCCGGACACCGACGTACCGAAGAAGAGCCCCTCGCTCGTGAAGGAGCCGGCGGCGCCTCGCTCCAGGGCGAAGCGGGTGTTGCCCGCGCTGTTGGGGATTGCGCTGTTGGGTGGTGCCGCGCGCTGGGTGCTGACCCGGGGCGAGGAGTCCACCGATGACGCGCAGGTGGAGGGGCGCATCGCCAACGTGTCGCCGCGAATCGCGGGGCAGGTGGCCCGGGTGCTGGTGACGGACAACCAGCAGGTGAAGGCGGGCGACGTGCTGGTGGAACTGGACGCCACGGATCTGGAGGCGAAGCTGGAAGTGGCCCGCGCGGACGTGTCGAGCGCGGAGGCGCAGTTGGCGAACGCGCAGGCGCAGCTGGCGCTCACCGAGGTCAACGCGGGGGCCAACCTGCGTCAGGCGCGCGGCGGCGTGGTGCAGGCGAATAGCGGCATCAGCTCGTCCAAGGCGGCGCTGGACCAGGCGCGCGCGGACGTGGTGGCGGCGGAGGCGCGCTTCAAGCTGGCGGACACGGACCTGACGCGGGTGAAGACGCTGAAGGCGGAGGGCGCGGTGACGCAGGCGGACCTGGATGCGCGGCAGTCCACGCATGACCAGGCGAAGGCGGCGCTGGACGTGGCCAAGGCGCGGCTGACGTCCACGGAGGCGGGCGTGCAGGGCTCCTCCGGTGGCCTGGAGACGGCGCAGGGCAAGCTGGCCGCCGCGGAGACGGGGCCGGTGCAGGTGCAGGCCGCGCAGGCGGCGGTGAAGCTGGCGGACGCGAAGCTCAAGCAGGCCCAGGCGGCGTTGCACCTGGCGGAGCTGGCGGTGTCGTACACGAAGGTCCGCGCGCCGACGAATGGCGTGGTGAGCCGCCGCACGGTGGAGGTGGGCCACATGGTGGGGCCGGAGCGTCCGCTGATGGCGGTGGTGCCGCAGGACGACGTGTGGGTGGTGGCGAACTTCAAGGAGGACCAGGTCGGCGAGATGAAGGCGGGGCAGGCGGTGGACGTGGAGGTGGATGCCTTCAGCGGTCATCACTTCAAGGGCCACGTGGACAGCCTGGCGGGGGCCAGCGGGGCGCGCTTCGCGCTGCTGCCTCCGGACAACGCGTCCGGCAACTTCGTGAAGGTGGTGCAGCGCATCCCCGTGCTCATCCGCTTCGACGGTGACGCGAAGGATGTGGCCCTCAAGCCGGGCATGAGCGCCATCGTCACGGTGAACACGAGGGGCGAGTAGTCGTGAAGGGCGACGTCATCACCGGCTCGAAGGCCGGTATCACCATCGCCGCGATGGCGGCGGCGTTGATGTCCGTGCTGGACATCTCGATTGTGAATGTCGCGCTCAGCGACATCCGCGCGAGTTTCGGCACGCCGATGGACCAGATTGCCTGGGTCTCCACCGGCTACATGATGGCCAACGTGGTGGTCATCCCGATGACGGGCTGGCTGCAGCGTCGGTTCGGGTTCCGGCGCTACTTCACCGCGTCCATCCTCATCTTCACGGCGGCCAGCCTGTTGTGTGGGCTCGCGTGGAACCTGCCGTCGCTCGTGGTCTTCCGAATCCTCCAGGGCGTGGGGGGCGGCGCCATCATCCCCACGTCGCAGGCCATCCTCTTCGCGCGCTATCCGCAGAAGGAGCACGGCATGGCCGGCGCGCTCTTCGGCCTGGGCGCGGTGACGGGGCCGCTCCTGGGCCCGACGGTGGGCGGCATGCTCATCGAGGTGGCGAGCTGGCACTGGATATTCCTCATCAACCTGCCGGTGGGGCTGTTCGCCGCGTACATGGCGTGGCGGCACATCGAGCAGAAGGACTTCGAGGTGTCCCACGAGCGGGTGGACCGCTGGGGCATCGGCCTGTTGGCGGTGGGCATGGCCGCGCTGCAGTTCGTGCTGGAGGAGGGCACGCGCGAGGACTGGTTCGACAGCATGAAGATAACGGTGCTCGCGGTGGTGGCGGGCGTGGCGCTCATCACGTTCATCGTGCACGAGCTGGAGACCCCGCAGCCGGTGGTGGACCTGCGGGTGTTCGCGAACCGCTCGTACGCGGCGGCGACGGGGGTGAACTTCCTCATCGGCACGGCGCTGTTCGGCGGGTCGTTCCTGTTCAGCCTCTTCTGCGGGACGGTGATGCGCTACTCGGCGCTCGACATCGGCCTGGTGTTCTTGAAGGGCAGCTTCATCCAGGTGTTGCTGATGCCGCTCATCGGGAAGTTCGGCGGCAAGGTGGACGGGCGGATGCTGGTGGGGGTGGGCATCCTCGGGATGTGCCTGTCCTTGTGGACGAACGGGCACTTGAGCAGCACGGCGGACGAGGCGGCGTTGATTGCGCCGGTGTTCATCCGGGCGTGCTCGATGGGGTTCATCTTCGTGCCGCTGTCGGTGATGGCGCTGAGCAACCTGCGGCCGGACCAGCGAGGCAACGCGGCGGGGTTGTTCAACCTGACGCGTGAGCTGGGCGGGTCGATTGGAACGGCGTGGATGAGCAGCGCGCTCAACCGGCTGACGCAGGTGAACAACACGGCGCTGGCGTCGCATGTGGATGCGTACAGCCAGGTGACGCAGGAGCAGCTCGCCGCCATGCAGGCCACGGTGGCCTCGCGCGTGACGGACCCGCTGGCCGCGGCCTACGGCCTGTTCAGCCAGCGCATCAACCTGCAGGCGCTGGTGCGGGCCTTCAACGCCAACTTCACCGTGCTCACGGCCATCTTCGCGTGCTCACTGGTGCTGGTGGTGCTGCTGCGCCGCGCCGACCCCAACGTGAAGGTCGAGGGCGCGCACTGAGGGCTGGGCGCTGGCTGGGTCGATGAAGCGGGTCCTCCCTCCCGGGGTGGACCCGCTTCTTCGTGGGCGCCTTCCTGAAAGACGAAGCGGGCCCGCCCTGCTGGAGGACGGACCCGCTGTGGACCTTCATGGTGTCGCGGTGGCTCAGCGACGCGAGCCGCGAGCACGCACCGTCGCCGGCTTGCGCCGACGGCTCAGCAGCGCCGCGAACGCGAGCAGGCCCGTGGCGGCGATGAACGGAGCCCCGCCCGTCGCCGTCGCACCGCAGCCCTGCGCCGCCTGCGGATTGTCCGTACCGTCATCCGTGTCGATGACACCCACGCGCGGCGTGCCCGTGCCCGGCAGCGTGGGCACATTGACGATGGGCGGCGTGGTGGGC